>NZ_AXBW01000001.1:0-195851 GCF_000475355.1 Marinobacter sp. C1S70
TTCCGGAAATTTCGGAGGCCATGGATGGCCGGAGAGAAGCGCACAGGGATGTGCTTGTAGCGGTTTCCGGAAGGGGAACCCAGTTCCAGGGGCGGGCGAGCCTGCTCCAAAAATCCTGATGGTTCGATAGAGGAGCGCACCATGTGGCGAGTCAGACCAGCCAAACTGGATGACCTGCAACAAATCCTGGACATAGCCGGCGCCCAAACCGCCAGGCTATCGTCCACCCTGCCCAAAACCGAAGAAACCCTGGCCCGGAAAATTCAACACTCCCGGGACTCCCTGGCCGACAACGCCCCCGAAGGCACCCCGCGCCGCTTCCTGTTCGTACTCGAAAACACCGACACCGGCGAAATCGCTGGCACCGCAGGCATCGACAGCCGCGCCGGCAATGGCCAGCCATTTTACAACTACCGGCGCGACTACCTCATCCACGCCTCCCACGAACTCAACGTCTCGCGCCGTGTCGAAGTCCTGTACCCGAGCCACGCCCTGACCGACCTGACCCTGCTGTGCTCCTTCACACTGAAAGAACAACACCGCAACACCCCGGTATTCGAGCTGCTATCCCGGGCCCGAATGATGTTCATTGCCAGCCACCGGGAATGGTTCACCAACCGAACGGTGGTTGAAATCCAGGGCATACAGCACGAAAACGGCAGCGTGCCCTTCTGGGACAGCCTGGGGCGACATTTCTTCAATATGGACTTTGAAACCGCCGATCAATACTCCGGGCAGCTCAGCAAAACCTTTATTGCCGAACTCATGCCGCCGAACCCGGTGTACGTCACCCTGCTCAGTACCGAGGCTCAGGAAGCCCTCGGCCAACCACACCCGCTGACCGAACCCAACTATCAGCTACTCCAGCGCGAAGGTTTTCAGCCCGGATGCTACGTCGATATCTTTGACGGCGGACCGGTGATGGAAGTGCGCACCGACAGCCTGAGAACCCTGGTGACCAGTCAGCCCAAAACACTGCACGGCAGCCACCAGAACGATGGTGAAACCTGCCTGATCAGCGCCGGCGAAGGTGAGTACTTCCGTTGCCTGTTGACCCCGGTGGCAGAAACGTTGGCGGATGATGTGAAAGTGCCGGTGAGCACCTGGCATGGCCTGGAAAGCAGCGCCGGCGACCCGGTAAGGATTTCACCGTTATGAGCATGCAAATACAGGGGAGGGCGTAACATGCTGGTGATCCGCCCGCTTCAGTCTGACGATCTGGAAGACCTCTATGCCATGGCCCAGAAGGCCGGCAAAGGCCTGACCACACTGCCCGCCGACCGGGAACTGCTTCAGCGCAAGATTGATCGCGCCCGTGAATCCTTCAATCAGCGCTGTGCGCCGGAAGCGGCCCTGTACTTGTTTGCGCTGGAAGATATTCAGGCCAGGAAGACCGTTGGCATCAGTGGTATCGAGGCCCGGGTTGGCCTCGAAGAAGTGTTCTACAATTACCGGCTGAGTGTCACGGTCAATGCATCGAAAGAGCTGGGTGTGCATGTGCGCACGCCCACGCTGAACCTGTCCAACGACATGACCGACACCACCGAAATCTGCTCACTGCTGCTTTCCGACGAGTATCAGGGGGGTGGCAACGGCCTGTTGTTATCCCGCTGTCGTTTTATGTTCCTGGACGATTTTCGCAAACGTTTTTCCGACAAGGTTTTCGCGGAAATGCGTGGGGTCTCGGACAAAGATGGCAAAAGCCCCCTGTGGGACGCCCTGGGCAGCAAGTTCTTTGACATGGAGTTCAGCCAGGCCGACATGCTCTCCGGGCTCGGCAATAAATCGTTCATTGCTGAACTGATGCCGAAATACCCCATCTACCTGCCGATGTTGCCAGACGCTGCGCGGGCGGTCGTTGGCATGGTGCACGACAATACCCGGCCGGCGCTGAAGATGCTGCAGGCCGAAGGTTTCAACTTCAACGGCATGGTGGATATTTTCGATGGCGGGCCTGTGGTTGAAGCCTTTGTCCATAACATTCGTACGGTGCGGGAAGCGGTCAACCGGCATGCCATGGTGGTCAATCACAGCATGGATCTGGATGTGCCGGCAGAGCAACGGGTGATGATCTCGAACCGGTCGTTCCGGGACTTTCGGGTAACCACCATACCCATGAACTGCATCGGGCCCGACACTGTCAAAATTCCTAGAGTGCTGGCGGAGGCTCTTTTAGTGGAGTCGGGTGATCCGGTGCGTATTGCCCCCTTGAAGGAGGGTGCTTTGTCGCCCATCCGTCCAAACAATTCCGAACCGGGAGGTGGTAAACAATGGCAAACCTGACAGGCAATGTGTACATCGACGGGCTCTGGCTGCAAGGCCACGGAGTGCCCTTTGAATCGGTGCAGCCGGTAACAGGTGAAACGGTCTGGGATGGCAATGCCGCCAGTCTCGAAGATGTTGACGCAGCGGTTCGGGAAGCTCGAAAGGCGTTTCTGGCCTGGCGCCGGAAAAGTCTCGCAGAACGCCAGGCGGTGATTGAGGCCTTCGGCGAACTGCTTGAGGCCAACAAGGAAGAAATGGCCCATCAGATCGGCCTGGAAACAGGAAAGCCTCTCTGGGAGTCCCGCACCGAAGTGGCGGCCATGATGGGTAAAATTCCGATCTCCGTGAAAGCCTACAACGAGCGTACGGGGCACACTGAATCTGACGTGGCCGGCGGACATGCGGTGTTGCGCCACCGCCCCCATGGCGTGGTCGCCGTGTTTGGCCCCTATAACTTCCCGGGCCATCTGCCCAACGGGCACATTGTGCCGGCCTTGCTGGCCGGCAATACCGTGGTGTTCAAACCCAGCGAACTGACCCCGGGGGTGGCGGAACTCACTGTCAGGCTCTGGGAAAAAGCCGGTCTGCCGGATGGGGTGATCAATCTGGTTCAGGGCGGTTCCGATACCGGCAAGTGCCTGGCCCGCCACCCGCTGATTGACGGTTTGTTCTTTACCGGCAGTTCCACCGTCGGGCACCTGCTGCACGAACAGTTCGGCGGCCAGCCGGAAAAAATCCTGGCGCTGGAGATGGGCGGTAATAACCCTCTGATCGTTCAAAATGTGTCAGATCTGGATGGCGCCGTGCACCACGCACTGCAGTCCGCGTTCCTGTCGGCCGGCCAGCGCTGTACCTGTGCTCGCCGGTTACTGGTGCCCAAAGGCAAGAAAGGCGATGAATTTCTGGCACGGCTGGTAGAGGTGGCGGCCCGCATCACCGTGGCGGAATTCGATGCTGACCCGCAGCCGTTTATGGGCTCGGTGATTTCTGCCGATGCGGCAGACCAGCTACTCAAAGCTCAGGCTGGCATGCTGGAAAAGGGTGCGAGCTCGCTGCTGGAAATGAAACAGCTCAAGCCCGATACAGGTCTGTTGTCGCCGGGGATTGTGGATGCGACCGGGATAGAGCTGGAAGACCAGGAGTTTTTCGGTCCGCTGCTGACGGTGTACCGCTACAAAGGCTTTGATGAGGCCCTGGAGCTTGCCAACAACACTCGCTACGGCCTGTCTGCCGGCATCCTGAGCGATGACCGCAAACTCTATAACCGCCTGGTGGAGGAAGTGCGCGCCGGTATTGTGAACTGGAATCGGCCACTTACCGGGGCCAGCAGTGCCGCACCGTTCGGTGGTGTCGGTGCCAGCGGTAACCATCGTGCCAGTGCCTATTACGCGGCCGATTACTGCGCCTGGCCGATGGCCTCTCTGGAAGCCGGCAAGAGTGAGCTGCCGGATAGCCTGGCCCCGGGCCTGAACTTTGACTGACAGGAACAGCTGCCATGGTTAAACATGCGGTAGAAGCAAACTTCGATGGCCTGGTGGGACCGACCCATAACTACGCCGGGCTGTCCTGGGGCAATGTGGCCTCAAAATCCAACGTCAATGCGGTGGCCAACCCCAGGGAGGCGGCACTCCAGGGATTGGCGAAGATGAAGCGGCTGGCGGACCGGGGCTATGTGCAGGGTATTCTGCCACCACACGAGCGCCCGCACATTCCCACCCTCCGTGCGCTGGGCTTTGAAGGCAACGAGCGCCAGATTCTGGAAGCCGTAGCCAAGGCAGATCCCTCCATTCTGGCGGCGGTGTCGTCGGCGTCCTGCATGTGGACCGCGAACGCGGCTACCGTCTCTCCCAGTGCCGACACAGCCGATCACCGGGTGCACTTCACCCCGGCCAATCTCAGTGCCAAGTTCCACCGCTCCATTGAACACCAGGTCACGGGTCGTTCGCTGAAAGCGATTTTTGGTGACGAAAGTTACTTTGCCCATCATCCGGCGCTGCCGTCAGTCAGTCATTTTGGCGATGAGGGGGCGGCCAACCACACCCGCCTGTGCAGTCGCTACGGGGAGCCGGGCGTTGAGCTGTTTGTGTATGGTCAGGTCGCGTTCAATGAATCCGCTCCGGCGCCAAGCAAGTACCCGGCGCGCCAGACCCTAGAAGCGTCACGCGCCATTGCCCGCCTGCATGGCCTGACCGATCGCCATGCCGTGTTTGCCCAGCAGAATCCGGCGGCTATCGATGCCGGCGTGTTCCACAACGATGTGATTGCGGTCGGTAATGGCAATTGCCTGTTCTATCACGAGCAGGCTTTTCTTGATGAGGCCCGGGTACTGGCAGACATCCAGGAACGCCTGACCGGTGCCGAGCTGGAAGCCGTGCGTGTTTCATCAGCGCAGGTGCCCATCGAAGATGCGGTGGCCTCCTATCTGTTCAACAGCCAGTTGTTGAACACTGCCGATGGTATGCTGCTGGCTGTACCGGGTGAGTGCCGCGAAGTGGCCTCGGTCAGCCGGTATCTGGATGAACTGGTGAAAGCCGACACGCCGATCACCGCGGTGGAAGTGTTTGATGTCAAACAGTCCATGCGCAATGGTGGCGGGCCTGCGTGTCTGCGCTTGCGGGTGGTGCTCAACGACGACGAGCTGCACGCTATCAACCGGGGTGTGATCCTGACCGATGCGCTCTATGAGCGACTGACCTCCTGGGTTGAAGCCCACTACCGCGACCAGCTCAGCCAGCAGGACCTAGCCGACCCGATGTTACTGGAGGAAGTGCGCAAGGCGCTGGATGAACTGACCGGTATTCTTGGCCTCGGCAGCATCTACGATTTTCAGTTGTAAGGCTGGTCAGCTCAGCGTACCGGCTCGCTGGAGATAGACCGGGTGAGCATATCCATGGTGTGACGAATGAGTGCTTCGGAAGGAAACTCCCCGGCCTCGGTGGATTCCGCCTGGCACAGCATGATCACGCCATGCAGGGCGCCGCGCAGGTAAAGCGCGGTTTGCGCTGGCGACTGGATACGGTCGCGGCTGATGGTGCCGTCTTTCAGGCCAAGATGAATCGCCGCTTCCATCAGCACCATCAGTTCGTTCTTTGAACACAGCATCTCCCTGGCCTGGTCTTCTTCCGCATCGGCGATGGCGGTGGAAGCCTTGGTCAGAGCGGTGAAGTAGTCCGGAGCTTCCACAAAGAAACGGTAATAAGCCTCTCCCATGGCCCGGATCTTCCCGAGCCCGGTATCGGTTGCCTGCATCGCCCGCTCAAACCGGGTCACCAGATCCTGCCCGGCCCGCAGCATGATGCCTCGCTGGATGGCGGCCTTATCCTTGAAGTAGACATACAGCAGGGCGCGGCTCAGACTGGCTGTGCGCGCAATGTCGTCCATGGAGGTGCGGTCGTAGCCCTTTTCTGAGAATACCAGTTCGGCGGCGTCCAGAATGGCGTCGTACCTGGCCTGTTTTTCCCGTTCCCGTCGTGACTTCAGCGGTTCATTCATTGTGATCCCGAGCTTTCCGGCTTTGGCTGCATGATAACTGAAAACCGATGAAAGCCGATTATTGACAATTTGTCAAAGAGTGACATGATGTCGGAAACAATGGGCAACCTCCGATGGACCGGAGGTCACAATCAACCTGTTCAGGGAAAGGGGCTGGAACACTATGTCTCTCACACTACGTCACTCTCCGTTTGTTCTGGCCAGTGCGCTGCTGGCCGTGCTGTCTGTCTCCGGCTGCCGCGGTGGCGGCGCCGAATCCGGCGAAAACGCTGAAAATACGCCGGTCGCCGTGCGGGTATCCGCTGTCACCGGTGGCCAGATGGAAGAAATCCCTCTGCGGTTTTCTGGCATTGTCCGTGCGGCCCAGCGGGCAACCCTGACATTTCAGGTCAGCGGGACGCTGAAGAAACGCCCGGTTGAGCTGGGGCAGACGGTAAAGCCCGGTGATGTGCTGGCGCGTCTCTACAATCCGGCGCTGGAACCGGCGCGGGATTCTGCGGCTGCCCGCCTGGAGGAACTGAGAACCCAGTTTGAACAGGCTCAGCGGGAGTGGGAACGCTCCAGCCGGTTGCATCAGCGAGGCGTGGTCTCGGAGCAGACACTGGAACAGATTGCCGCCCGCCGGGATTCCCTCAGGGCAAGCATGGCGACCGCCGAAGCCTCACTGGCCGAAGCCACAAGGCTGCTTGAGGAAAGCGTTCTGAAGGCGCCCTTTGCCGGGCAGGTGGAAGCATTGCTGGTGGAGCGGGATGAGTTCGTGGGAGCCGGGCAGCCGGTCATGCGGTTGTCCTCGCCGCTGGGGCGGGAAGTGGAGGTGCGGGTGCCCGCGCACTTGCTCGGTCATGTCCGGATTGGTCAGGAGCTACCGGTTTGGCTGGTGCAGGACCGCAACCGTGAACCTGCCACCGGCACTGTGGTGGAGATTGCCCAGGGCAGTTCCATCCGCGGGGAACTGCATCCGGTACTGGTCAGCCTGCCACCAAATTCCCTGTCCTCCGGTGAGCCGGTGGAAGTGGGCATTGCCCCGGTGCGGGAATCTGCCATTACCGTGCCCCTGCTGGCGGTCGTTCGCGACAGTACCGGCACCAGTGTGTTCCGGGTGCAAGACCAGGTAGCTCAGCGGGTTCCGGTACAGGTCGACCGGGTCATCGGTGAGCGCGTCATGGTGCACCCGGGTGCATTGAGCCCGGGAGATCAGGTGGTGTATGCCGGTATGACCCGGCTGGTGGATGGTGACACCGTGGAGGTGCGCTGATGACCCGCCGACTGCTTAACTGTCAACGCTTGCTGGGCATGGTGGTGACCATGCTCTGCCTGCTCGGTATTGCCGCCTACAGCACCATGCCCCGTCAGGAAGATCCGAGTTTCCCATACCGGGCCGGTATGATCACGGTGAGTTATCCCGGTGCCAGTGCCGAGGCGGTTGAGCGCCTGGTGCTTCAGCCGCTGACCGATGAGTTGCGTCAGGTCGAAGAGCTGGACTGGAGCCAGGGCACCGCCAGAACCGGCGTGGCACTGGCCCGGCTGAAACTCCGGGACCGCATCTACGACACCGATTCGGCGTGGGATCGGGTTCGTCAGGCCATGGAGCGGGCGCGCCAGGATTTCCCCGATGATGTGGGCCTGATGGAGCTGGATGACCGTCTGATCGACATCCCGGCCGTGGTGCTGGCCGTGGGCGGTTCACCCTCAGTGACTGAGCTTTCGGAGGTGGCCGAACGCCTGAAACAGAACCTTCTGGATATCCCTGGCATCTCCCGCATTGAACTTGAAGGGGATGCCGACGAACAGATTACCCTGGCACTTGACGACGCCGCGCTGTATCGGCTGGGAGTTCCGCCCAAGCGGATACTCGACACCCTGGCCCGGCGCAACCAGACCATCCCCGGTGGCTTCGTGGTGGTGGAAGGCAAGCGCCTATCAGTATTGCCGAACACTGAGTTCACGGACATAGACGCGATTCGCGCGACGCCCATTGAGCTGCCAGATGGCTCCCAGGTGCCCCTGGCAGCGGCCGCAGAAGTCTGGCGTGGGCCGGCCGAGCCCCGGCAGCCAGAGACCTGGTTCGACGGCGAGCGGGTGGTGTTGCTGTCAATTATCATGGAAGAAGGTTCCACCGACGCCATCCGCTTTGGCGAGCGGATCCGGGAACGGCTGGACCAGGTGCGTCCAGACTTCGAGCCGTACCAGCTCCGCGAGATGTTTTTTCAGCCCGACAAGGTGTCTGACCGGCTGGATGATCTGGCCTGGAGCCTGGTGCTGTCGGTACTGATCATTGTGGCGGTGGTATTTACCGGCATGGGTATCCGCATGGGCCTGCTGGTGGCGTCCATCCTGCCCATGGTGGCCCTGATCAGCGTGGGGCTCTATGACCTCGGGGGTGGGGTGTTGCATCAGATTGCCGTTATCGGGATGGTTATTTCCCTGGGTATCCTGATCGACAACGCCATTGTGATTGTGGAAAACATACAGGGCCATCTGGATGAGGGCATGCGCCGGCTGGATGCCCTGCGCAAGGCGGTCGGTGAGCTGGCCGGGCCGTTGGGTGCGTCTACCGGCACCACACTTGCCGCGTTTGCGCCGTTGTTGATGGCCAAGGGCGGTGCCGCGGATTTCACCCGAGGCGTGCCGGTGATGATCATGCTCACCCTTTCTGTGAGCTATCTGCTGGCAATTTCTGCCGTGCCCCTGCTGGCGGCGCGTTTTCTGAAGCCCCGGAAAAATATTCACAAAGACCGGCTTATCGGCCTGGCCAGCTACCTCGGTGGCCTGGTGTATCGGCACCCGGGCCGGTTGATTACCGCCGGCGCCCTGCTGGTGGTGATCAGCCTTGGCATGACCCCGTTCATGGCCCAGCAATTTTTTCCCAACGCCGACCGCCCTCGTGTCATCGTCGAGATGTACATGCCCGAAGGCACCGATCAGGCCCGAACCGCTGAAGTGGCCGCCGTTCTTGAACAGGCCATTCGGACCCGGCCCGAGGCACTGGAAGTGCACCGCTTTGTCGGCTTTACCGGGCCGTCGTTCTATTACAATCTGCAGCGCTCGCCACAGGCGCCTAACCGGGCAAGGCTGGTGGTTCGCACGCCGACGCTGGCCGATACCACCGACCTGGTGAAATGGATCCGCCACGAGGCCGCCCGGTCGCTACCGGAGCTGGATATCACCGCCGGGATTCTGGGGCAGGGACCACCGCGGCCTGCGCCGGTAGAAGTCCGTATCTTCCATCCGGACGACAACGCCCGCGCCCGAGCCACCGAGCAGGTCTATTCCATTCTCAGGGGTGTTGAGGGCACGGTGGATGTTCGCCATGATCTCGACATTGGTGTGCCCAGCATCGCCATCAATGTGGACGACGCCACCGCCGCTCGCTATGGCCTCACCCGAGCCGATGTTGCCCAGAGCCTGTATGGCCAGAGCTATGGCGCCGTGGCTGAGCGTTATCGACAGGAGGACGACCCGATACCCATCGTGTTGCGCTCCCGCGAAGGCACGTCGCTGTCACTGTCGCGCCTGCTGTCTGTGAATACCTACAACGACCAGGGCGATGCCATTCCGCTATCGGCCGTGGCCACGGTGGAAACCACTTGGGAACCGGCGGCGGTTTACCTGCGCAACGGGGTACGGGTGAATACGGTCAGTGCCAATCTGGAGGAAGACTACAGCTTCAGCCAGGCGCTGGACGGCCTGTATGCGGGCCTGGAACAGAACCCGTTGCCGGCGGGCACGCGACTGGACATGGGAGGAGATGCCGAAGGTTCTGACCGTGCCAACTCCGCACTGCTGACCGCGGCACCGATCGGCATGCTGCTGTTGCTGTTCTTCCTGCTGTTGCAGTTCAACTCCTTCCGGCGGGTGGGCATTATCCTGCTGACCGTACCGCTGGCAACTGTTGGCATTTTCCCGGGGCTGGTTCTGTCCGGTTCGCCCTTCGGTTTTCAGTCGCTGCTGGGGGTGATTGCTCTGGTTGGTATCGTGGTGAACAACGCCATCGTCCTGCTGGACGTAATGGATCGGGAGCTGGAACGGGGCCGAGCCATTGCCGATGCGGTGCGCACCGCTGTGGAACGCCGTACCCGGCCCATCCTGCTGACCACCGCAACCACCGTGGCCGGCCTGCTGCCGCTGGCGTTCTCAAGTTCCACCCTGTGGCCACCCATGGCCTGGGCCATCATCAGTGGTCTGCTGGCTTCGACGGTCCTGACCCTGCTGGTGATACCGTCAGTCTGCACCAAACTGATCAAACTGCCGGTGGGCGAACCCGAAAACGCGCCGGCCTGACCCTGGTGTCATGTACAGGGCGGCTCAGACAGAGCCGGCCCTGTACACCTGGCTCGGATCATCAAACCCACCCGCTGGCCCACAGGCACCGCCCGGTTTGGAAACACCACCGCCTCCGGCGCGGTTCCGACCCGGTAGTCATCCTGATCATCCTCCCAGATCACCGTGCCAGGCTGATACTCCGTGAAGTTCGCCACATCGTCCGGAACATGAAACCGGAAAGACGGCCCGGTATTGAGCACCTCATGCACCACCTCAAACACCGTCAGATGATCAAATGGTGGCCGCACTGCCGGTGCTGCCTCGCCCCGGAAACGACGGCGCAAGGCTCGCTCAATGCCTTGGAACCGTCGCAGATCATTCCGGCCAAACGGCTCCACCTTGCCCAGTTCAATGGTAAAACTCTCCGCCTTCAGCGTGCTGGCAGTGAACGATGAAAACACTGTCGATTCCTTATGCTGGAGCAACAGGGTCTCCACCTCGGCCTCCAGCAGGAACGCACACTGGCCGGCCGGAACCGACCGCCCGTCCACGAACGGGTACAGCGCAAAGCGCTCCCGTTTCGACGGGCGAATAGCGGTATGCAGATCATAATGGCTTAACGCCAGGCCCTGATGCGCCATCGCAAACTGCCGACACATCTCCTCCAGAAACCGAGCCCGCCGGCCCTCCGCAAGCCCGGAATATTCCGGTTTGCCATGGGCGCCATTGAACAACCGGTTCATGTTCACTTCCAGAAACCGCTCACCCGCTACCATGGCAGGAGGGTTGCCCAGGATCAGCAGCAGCGGGCACGCCAGCGACCACTCCCCGGAAAACAACTCCGACACCAGCGTGTTGAGCACTTCAATTGGCGCCGTTTCATTGCCATGCACACCGGCAGAAATGATCAGGGCTTCTTGGTTCGGGTTAGCCCTGTCAGCCGGTGGCGTCAGCCACAGAACCCCGTTGGCCTTGCGGGAGACCTGAGCGCCATCGGGCAGGGCGGTTTTGGTTTCGGGCAGATCAGTGGAAGTGTTGGCGAGGGTATGGCTAAGCCAGTCCGGGTGAAAGTCAAAGAGTTGATTCGTAGCCTTCATAGACTCCCCTGCAGCGTTTGGGGGCATCTGGCTGGATAGGCTTTCCGGGAATTTCGGAGGCCATGGATGGCCGGAGAGAAGCGCACAGGGATGTGCTTGTAGCGGTTCCCGGAAAGCCTATCCAGCCAGATGGCCATGCTCCCGGCGATGGGAGCAAAAGTTAGCCATTCACCGGCCGCTGATGCCGCAAAAGATGGTTTTCCAGCTTGCGGAAAGCAAACACCAGAATAAACGTCAGCGCCATATAACAAAGCGCCACGAAAATAAACGCATCGAACGGCGCATAAAAACGCGAATAAATATTTCGTGCCGCCCCTGTCAGATCAACAATGGTGACCACACTGGCAATCGCACTGGCGTGCAGCATGAAAATCACCTCATTGGAATAAGCCTGAACCGCGCGCCGCGCCGCGCTTGGCAGAATGATCCGGCGCATCCGCAGAAACCAGTTCATGCCATAGGCTTTCGCCGCCTCGATTTCACCATGGGGCGTAGACATAATCGCCCCCCGGATAATCTCCGTGGTGTAGGCTGCCGTATTCAGCGTGAAGGCCAACAGGGCAGGATACAGAGGTTCCCGGAAGATCTCCCACCAGAAAGTCTCCTGAATCCCCGGAATCTGCGCTACTCCATAATAGATAATGTACAGCTGGATCAGCAGCGGCGTGCCCCGGAACAGATAGGTGTAGATCCAGATTGGCCCGGACACCAGCGGATTCCGGACCGTACGCAGAATCGCCAGCGGCACCGCCACCACCAGGCCGATGACCAGCGACAGAAACACCAGGTGTACGGTCGTCACCAGACCGTCCCAGTACTCCATCAGCGTCATGGCCGTGAAAATTTCGTTCTTGTTCAACCACTCGGCAATGAAATCAGGCATCGTTTAATTCCCCTGAACCACGCCGACATTGGCTCGACGATCAAGCCACTTGATAAACAGCTCCGACCCCGCTGTCAGTGCCAGATACACGGCAGCCACCGGTACGAAGAAGTGGAAAGGCATGCGCTCCGCCTTGGCGGCTTCCTCCGCCACCCGCACCATATCGGTCAGGCCAATGATGGACACCAGTGCCGTGGTCTTGAGCAACACCTGCCAGTTATTGCCGATGCCCGGCAGGGCATGGCGTAACATCTGCGGGATCATCACCCGCCGGAAGGTATGCCAGCGGGAAAAACCATAGGCCTTGGCCGCCTCAATCTGACCGACATCCACGGCCAGAAAGGCGCCGCGAAAGGTTTCGGTCATATAGGCACCGAAAATCAGGCCGATGGTCACCACGCCGGAAATGAAAGGATCAAACTGGAAGAAAAAGTCGATACCGCGGGTTTCCCACAGATAATCCGAAAGCATGTTCACCGCTACCTGGCCGCCGTAATAGAACAGCAGCATCATCACCAGATCCGGAACCCCGCGAATCAGTGTGGTATAGGCGGTTGCGATGCCGGCGGCAACACGACTGCCGGAGAGTTTTGCACTGGCACCAACCAGGCCAAGCGCCAGGGCCAGGGCCAGAGACAGGAAGGCCAACTCAATGGTGATGACCGCTCCTTCTGCGAGGGCCGGGCCATAGCCTTTCAGATCAAACATGGGAGTATCCGGTCAGCGGGGGCGACGTGGCGCCGCCCCCGTGGTCATTACATCTTGATATCGTAGTTGAAGTACTTCTTCATGATGGTGTCGTAGGTGCCATCTTCCTTCAACGTGCGCAGGGCGGCGTTTACTTCGTCGGCCAGGTCGGCATCACGCTTGCGCATGGCAACGCCTACACCTTCACCCAGTTTCACGGGCTCGCCCACTTCCTTGAAGCCGTCTTTGGTCAGAACGGTCTGCTCACCGACCGGATAGTCAACAAAGACCACATCCAGACGCTGGCCTTCGAGGTCCAGTACCATGTCGTCAGCGGTGGTGTAGCGCTTGATTTCAACAATGCCACCCATGTTCTCTGTCACGTAGGTGTCCATGGTCGTACCGCGCTGCACGCCGACAGTCTTGCCTTTCATGGCATCCATATCGGTGACGTCGGTGCTGAAATCGTTGGGGCCGAACCAGCCGCCCGGGGTGTTGTAGTACGGTTCGGAGAAGAGCACGCGCTCGGCACGCTCCGGTGTGATCGACATGGACGACATGATCAGATCAAATTTACGAGCCAGCAGGCCCGGAATCATACCGTCCCATGCCTGAATGACGAATTCGCAGTTGGCGTTCATCTCTTCACACATGGCGTCCGCCAGCTCTACTTCAAAACCGGTCAGCTCACCGTTTTCGTCTTTGTACTCGAATGGCTCGTAGGGCACATCAAAAGCAATGCGCAGGTTTCTTTCCTGAGCCTGGGCCGTACCGGCAACCAGGGCCAGGGCGCAACTTGCTGCAACAATCAGTTTTTTCATGTGTCACTTCTCCAGTAATTCGCCACAAAGGCTTTATTTTTTATGGAAGTTTCGGGAGCTTCTCTTTAACTCCAGGTCCAACACCGATTCAAGATAGCACTGGTGTTCAGAACTTGGGAGCAAGAAATTGCTTCATGCGCTCGGAATCCGGGTTATCGAAAACCTTGTCCGGGGTTCCCTGCTCCTCAATCACGCCCTGATGCAAAAACAGGACTTGGCTCGACACATCCCTTGCGAATGCCATCTCGTGGGTGACCACGATCATGGTTCGGCCTTCCTCGGCCAGACTCTGCATAACTTTCAGGACCTCGCCCACCAGCTCCGGGTCCAGGGCCGAGGTTGGCTCATCAAACAGCATCACTTCGGGTTCCATGGCCAGCGCCCGAGCAATGGCCGCCCGCTGCTGCTGTCCGCCGGACATCTGTGCCGGGTAGTAGTCCTTGCGTTCGTAGATGCCGACCTTGTTCAGGTAGGCCTCTGCGCGCTCAATCGCTTCTTTTTTCGGAATCTTCAGAACGTGAACCGGCGCTTCGATAATGTTCTCCAGCACCGTCATATGGGACCAGAGATTGAAGCCCTGGAACACCATGGAGAGGCGAGCCCGGATCAGTTCCACCTGGCGGTTATCGGCGGGTACCCGTTCACCTTTTCGGTTTTCGGTGAACCGGATTGGGTCGCCGTGCACAATAATGTCGCCGGAGGTGGGGGTTTCCAGCAGATTGATGCAGCGCAGAAAGGTACTCTTGCCGGAACCGGAACTGCCAATCAGGGAAACCACATCACCCTTACGGGTTTCCAGAGAGATGCCCTTGAGAACTTCCAGCTTGTCAAAGGTCTTGTGGATGTCCCTGCAAATAAGAGGCGCTGGTTCCGCCATGGCTGGCTCCTGAGACTGTCATACAAAGGCGCATGTTTTACGGACTGTTGCCGTGGAAATCAATACCGCTTTGTTGGGTTTTCGTGAAAGTTGTTGGACTCAAGTGAGACCCGGATGACCTCTGCCCCCTGGTTTTCCAGGCTTCTCAATGAATCCTGAACAAAACGCACGTGGGCCATGGCCACCTTGCGGGCGGTTCTGGCCTTGCCCGCCATAATGGCCTGATAGATCTGCTTGTGCTGCTTCATGATTAACTGGCGCATTTCCGCCCTTGGATTCAGGTTGGCAACGGAGGCATGCACGGTCAGCAGCATCATGTTTTTCAGACCATTGAGCACATGTACCAGTACCGGGTTATGAGATGCTTCAATTATAGCCTGGTGAAAACCGTGGTCGGGTTTGGCGTTGCTGAGCGGGTCGGTGTCTTCCAGGGCCCGGTAGGCTTTGGTAATCCGGTGTAGATCACCTCGGGTGGCGCGCTGGGCTGCAAGTTCGGCCGCCTGGCCTTCCAGTTGTTCGCGCACTTCCAGCAGGTCATAAAGGGTGCGCGGGTGGCCAGCAAACAGGTGCATCAACGGGCTGTTGTCTTCCAGATCGTCTGTGTTCGGGACAATGCTGGCAACAAAAGATCCCCGGCCATGCTGGGTTTCGATGACGCCCCGCCCCTGGAGTTCATGCAATGCTTCACGAATGATGGCCCGGGAAACCCCCAGTCTGGTCGAAAGCTGGCGCTCCGAGGGTATCTTCTGCCCCGGTGCCAGGCCGCCGTCGAGAATCAGCCGCTCTAGCCTGAAGGAAATTTCCTGCGATATCCCCATGTGTTCTACCTGACGGGTCTTGCTGGTCAGACCAGTTGCTGTTGTTCAAGTGATCAGGAAGTCCTTCTCGAGTGTTGTCCTCCAGACCGCTAACTATGGCCTATAGCACCGAATTCGTCCATTTTGCCGCAACTAAAAACTGGTCTGACCAGTTGGCAATTCTCTGGACTAAACCGCACCTGCCTACGAATATCTTTTTAATGCTGGCATTTGCTGGTGTTGAATAGCTCTGCATAACAACAAAGTGAACGGAGATGTTTCGATGAACATCAATGATAACAACGACAAGCATTGTGATTCAGACGCAAACCCACCACGCCGGAGTTTTCTCAGAAAAATGGCGGTTGGTGCAGCCCTGGCAGGCGCGCTGACACTGGGCGCCGGTCAGGCCCAGGCCGCGACTACCTGGAAAATTCAGTCGGTGTGGGATGCGGGCACGGTTGGCTATGACCTGTTCGAGGAATGGTGCAACAGCATCGAGGAAAAATCCGGCGGAGAACTGATTTTCAGGCCGTATCCGGCGAAGGCGGTGGCGGCCGACAACAACGCGCTGTTTGATGCGGTACGCAACGGCGTACTGCAGGGGATGAACCCGTTTACCCTGTACTGGTCAGGCAAGATACCGGCCTCGGTGTTCCTGTCCTCTTACCCGGCCGGTCCGGATCAGCCACACCAGTGGGACACCATGTTCTATTCCCTGGGCATGCTGGAGAAAACCCGGGAGATCTACAAAAAATACGGGCTGTTCTACGTGGGCCCGATTCAGCACGACGCCAACATCATTCATTCCAAGAAGCCGGTGAACAGCCTGGCGGATCTCAAGGGTATGAAGATCCGGGTGCCAGGCGGCATGGTGGCTGAAGTATTCCAGCAGTTCGGGGTATCCACTGTCAGCCTGCCGGGTTCCGACATCTTCCCGGCTCTGGAAAAGGGCACCATCGATGCGGCGGACTACGTGGGCCCGGCGGTGAACTATGAGCTGGGCTTCTCGCAGGTGACCGATTACATCCTGTTCGGGCCTCCAGGGGTGATGTCTATTTACCAGCCGGTGGATCTGATGGACCTGACGGTGAACCTGCGTGCCTGGAACGCCCTGGATCCCAAGCTGCAGCAGCTGGTTGAGGAAGAGGTGCGCAATTACTCCCAGAAGCACTACCTGACCATCCAGAAGCGCAACATCGAAGCCATGGAGAAGTTCAAGGCGGATGGAGACACCGTCACGCGTCTGAGCCAGCAGGATCTGCAGGAGTTCCGTCGCGCGGCAATTCCCATCTGGTACAACTGGGCGAACAAGAACGAGGATGCCAAGGCCATCTTCGATATGCAGCTCGAGTACATGATGAACGACACCGTGGGCTACGTCACCGAGGAAGACCTCAAGGCGGCTGGCAAGTAAACCGGCACTACCAACAACAATCAAAAAAGCGGGGAAGGGCAGGGAAGCCTTGGTTCAGGGCGCTCTCTCCCTTCCCCGCGTTGTCACTGACGTGAGGACAGTATGTCTGATCTGAGCAACTTTGGCTTTGTGCTGCCGCACTGGTTCTACTGGGGTTGGCTGGCGGTAATGCCGCTGCTGATGATGGCGTGGGACCGTTGGTCCAGTAGCCGTGGCGTGCAGGCGATTGACAAGAATGCCCTGGCAAACGAGAAGCTTCAGCAGATCGAAGCCGAAATGTCGAAAACCATCGAGTCGGATTACGCGAACTGGTTTACCCGGATTATCGACTGGATCAGCGAAAAATCTGGCGTGTTTATTTCCTTCTGGACCGTAAACGCCGTTGTTTTCTACTTTTTTGAAGTGGTTATGCGCTACATCTTCAATATGCCGACCATCTGGGTGCATGAGGCCAGCTTTCTGCTGTTCGGTATGCAGTACCTGCTGGCGGGCGCGTTTGCCCTGCTGCATGGCGCCCACGTGAGGGTCGATGTGATCTATAACCTGTTGCCTGTGCGGGGCCGGATTGGCATGGATATCTTCACCTCCATGTTCTTCTTCATGTTTGCGTTGGCGCTGGTGATTACCTCCTGGACCTTTTTCCAGAACTCCTACTCGATGGATGAACGTACCGTCGAGACCTGGGGCATCCAGTACTGGCCGGTCAAGGCCATGATGCTGCTGGGGGCTGTTCTACTTACCTTGGCGGGCCTGTCCAAACTGATCAAGGACATTGCCCTGTTCGTCAAGCTTGGCCGGGAGCAACACGCATGACTACCACTACAGTGAACAATCCGGGCCAGGGCAACCTCAAAGGCAAGCTTGGCACCTGGCTGATGATTCTGGCCACCGCTGCGCTGGCCTTTGTGATGTTTGTCGAGTTCGTCAACATTCTGTTCTACGACCCGTTCAGCGATGAGAAATTCCTGTTCAAGCTGGCCGGAAGCCTGGCCGATGTGAACATCGGACCGCTCACCTACCTGATGTTCGGCTCCCTGTTGGTGGCTTTGATGATGGGTCTGCCACTGGCGTTTGTTACCGGTGGTCTTGGGGTTGCCTTCATTTATCTGGTGGGCGACTCGCTGATGCTGAACATCATCCCCAGCCGCATCTTCCCGATGATGACCAACTCCGATCTGGCCGCTATTCCGCTGTTCATCTTCATGGCGGCGATGCTGGAACGGGCCGGCCTCATCGAAGAAATGTTCAATGTCGTCTACAAGTGGATGGGTGGTGTTGGCGGCGGCCTGGCCATTGCCACCATTGTGGCCTCGACCATTCTTGCAGCGATGGTCGGGGTTATCGGTGCGGCGGTCGTGACCATGGGGATCATTGCCCTGCCGGCCATGCTCAAACGGGGTTACGACCACAAGATCGCCCTCGGCTCCATCATGGCGGGCGGTACCCTGGGTATTCTCATTCCGCCCTCGATTCTGGCGATCCTCTATGCCGTGGTTGCCCAGCAATCGGTGGGTGAACTGTATCTGGGGTCGGTGATTCCTGGCGTTCTGCTATCCAGCCTGTATGTGTTCTATGTCTGGATCCGGGCGAAGCTGAACCCCGAACTCGGGCCTCCGATTCCCAAGGAGGAACGCATCGGCCTGAAAGACAAGCTGCTGCTTCTGAAAGACCTGATTGCGCCTCTCATTCTGGTGTTCCTGGTGCTTGGCCTGCTCTTTGGCGGCATTGCCACACCAGTTGAGGCGGCCGGCATCGGCTCCTTTGGCGCCATTCTTGTGGCGATGAAACACAAGGTGTTCTCCATCGCGACTCTGCGGGATGCTTCGGTCACTACCGCCAAGGCTTCCGCCATGGTGCTATGGATCATGTTTGGTGCCTCGGTGTTTGTAGGTTTCTACATTCTCCAGGGTGGTCAGGACTTTATTACCGAATCCATTCTGGGCACCGGCCTGCCGGCCTACGGCATCCTGTTCCTGCTGATGGTCTTGCTGGTGGTACTGGGCATGTTCCTGGACTGGGTCGGCATCCTGCTGCTGGCGGTGCCTATCTTTATCCCCATTGTGGAAGCCCTGGAGTTCCCGGGTCTGTTCGGCCTGCCGGGCGTGTCTGGTGACGACGTGGTGCTGTGGTTCGGGGTGTTGTATCTGGTGAATATGCAGATGTCGTTCCTGAGCCCGCCCTTCGGCTATGCGCTGTTCTATATCCGCGGCGTGTGCCCGCCGGAAATTTCCATGGGCACCATCTTCAAGTCATCCCTGGTGTTCCTGGCCATCCAGGCCCTGGGCGTATTCCTGTGCATTGTGTTCCCGGCCATTACCACCTGGCTGCCCAATCTCGCTTATGGCTAACCAAGAGGAGTAAATCGTTATGTTGACCATTCATCGTCTCGACCTGTCTGATGCACGCATCCTGATTGAGGGTGCGGCGGCCAAGGCCAGTGAAATCGGAGTGCCTATGTGCATCGCGGTGGTGGACGAGTCCGGCACGCTGATCGCCTTTGAGCGTATGGACGGGGGCAAAGTGACCAGTGTTACCATCGCACAGGACAAGGCATTTACCGCTGCGGCCGCGCGCAAAGCGACCCACGACTACAATGCCGCCAACGTGCCGGGCAACCTCGCCTTCGGTATACATACTGAAGTGGGCGGTCGCCTGAGCACGGTAGGCGGTGGCCTGCCGGTGATGGTGAACGGTGAAGTGGTCGGCGGTATCGGTCTCAGCTCGGGCACGCCACAACAGGACATGGACTGTGCCCAGGCTGGCATCGACCATTTTGAAAGCAAACGCCAGTAACCGGTGTCTCTTATGAATACTCAATCCCGTATCAGCAAATCCCGGCTGGCGGAGCAGTTCCGGGCCTTTATTGACCCGGACTTCGTCATCACCGATGACGAAACCCTGAAACCCTATGAGTGCGATGGCCTGGCCATGTACCGGGAAATGCCCATGCTGGTGGTGCTCCCGGAAACCGTGGAACAGGTGCAGCGGGTCATGCGCATTTGCCACGAAAACGGTGTGCCGGTGGTGGCCCGTGGTGCCGGTACCGGTTTGTGTGCCGGTGCCATGCCGCATAAGGAAGGGGTAGTGCTCTCGCTGGCCAAGTTTAACCAAATTCTGAACATTGATCCGATTGGTCGCACCGCACGCCTGCAGCCGGGTGTCCGTAACCTGGCGATCAGCGAAGAGGCTGCACAGTACGGCCTTTATTACGGTCCGGATCCTTCCTCTCAGATCGCCTGCACCATTGGCGGCAACGTGGCCGAAAACTCCGGTGGCGTGCACTGCCTGAAGTACGGCCTGACCGTGCACAACATCCTCAGTGTGGAAATGATCACCGCCGAGGGTGACCGGGTAACGGTCGGCAGTGATGGTCTGGACAGCTGCGGTATGGATCTGCTGGCGCTGCTCACCGGCTCTGAAGGACTGCTGGGCGTGGTCACCGAGGTGAAGGTGAAACTGCTGCCCAAGCCGGAAGTGGCACAGGTGATCATGGCGGGCTTCGACAGCATCGAGAAAGCGGGCGACGCGGTGGGTGGCGTGATTTCCCACGGCATCATCCCCGGTGGCCTGGAAATGATGGATGGTCATGCCATTGTCGCGGCCGATGACTTCTGCGGTGCCGGGTATCCCCGGGATGCCAAGGCCCTGCTGCTGTGTGAAGTGGACGGCACCGAAGAGGAAGTGCACGAACACATCGCAGAGGCCGAAGCGCTGTTCCGTAAGCTGGGCGCGACCTCCATTCGCACCTCACAGAGCGAGGAAGAGCGGGCTCTGCTGTGGAAAGGGCGCAAGTCGGCCTTCCCGGCGGTGGGGCGGATCTCGCCGGATTATTACTGCATGGATGGCACCATTCCGCGTCGCTATCTGGCCAAGGTATTGCTGGAAATGGAAAAGATGTCAGAAGAGTTCGGCCTGCGGGTGGCGAACGTGTTTCATGCGGGCGATGGCAACCTGCACCCGCTGATCCTGTTTGATGCCAACGTGCCAGGCGAGTTTGAGCGCACCGAGGCGTTCGGCAGCAAGATCCTGGAACTCTGTGTTGAGGTGGGTGGCTGCATCACCGGTGAGCATGGCGTGGGCGTGGAGAAAATTCGCCAGATGGCGGTGCAGTTCAATGATGACGAGCTGCAGCAGTTCCACGATGTGAAAGCGGCCTTCGACCCCACCGGAATTCTGAACCCGGGCAAAGGGGTGCCCACCCTGAAATTCTGTCAGGAATACCGCTCCATCGAGCACAAGCAACACAAGCACGAAGAGGCGGACACTGCCCATGGCTGATCAGATCCAACCGATACAGGAGCAGGTGCTCCAGGCCCGCAATAACGGGCAGAAACTCAACATTGTCGGCGGCGGCAGCAAGTCCTTTATGGGGCGCCAGAGCGATGCTGATGCCAGCACTCTGAGCCTGGCCGAGCACACTGGTGTGGTGGAATACCATCCGGTAGAGCTGGTGCTGACGGTACGTGCCGGTACCACTCTGAAAGAAATTGAAGCGGTGCTGGCGGAGCAGGGCCAGTGTCTGCACTTTGAGCCGCCGCATTTTGGCGACGCATCCACCATCGGTGGCACCCTGGCCTGTAACCTGTCCGGCCCCGCCAGGCCCTGGACGGGCTCGGTGAGGGATCAGGTGCTGGGTATTCGCCTGCTGAACGGCAAGGGCGAACACCTGCGTTTTGGTGGCCAGGTGATGAAAAACGTGGCGGGATATGACGTTTCCCGTTTGCAGGCCGGCGCCATGGGAACGCTCGGGGTGATCACCGAAATCAGTCTGAAAGTCATGCCTAAGCCGGCGGCCACCGTTACCCTGGTGCGGGAGATGGCCATGGACGAGGTGGTGGAGTACATGAACCGCCGTGCCGGTGAGCCCAAACCCATCACCGGTGCCTGCTGGGTCGATGGCAAGGTGTACCTGCGCCTGGCCGGTGCAAAATCAGCGGTTGAGGCGACCGCCGAGAAGTGGGGTGGCGAGGTTATGGCTGAGGGTGACCAGTTCTGGCGAGAGGTTCAGGACATGCAGCATGGCTTCTTTGACGATCCGGAAACTCCTCTCTGGCGGTTCTCCCTGGATTCCACCGCCAGAACGCCGAAGCTGGACGGCCCCTGGATGATCGACTGGGTTGGCTCCCAGCGATGGTATCGCGGCCAGGCCTCACTCAGCGATCTGGAGCCACTGGCTCGTGCTGTCGGTGGTCAGGTCAGCCTGTTCCGGGGTGGTGATCGCACTGCCGAAGTGATGCAAAGTCAACCCGAGGCGTTGAAAACCATCCAGCGCCGCGTGAAACACTCGTTCGATCCCGACGGCATTTTCAATCCCGGCCGTCTCTATAGCTGGTTGTAATTATGCAAACGAATCTGGTTCAACAATTTGCCAATGATCCCGAAGGTCAGGAAGCGGAGGAGATACTCAGGGCCTGTGTGCATTGCGGTTTCTGCACCGCAACCTGCCCAACCTACCAGGAACTGAACGACGAGCGGGATGGCCCCCGTGGCCGCATCTATCTGATGAAGATGTTCCTGGAAGGCGGCGAAGTCACCGAGAAGACCCGTGAACATCTCGACCGCTGCCTGACGTGTCGAAGCTGTGAAACCACCTGTCCCTCCGGCGTGAAATATGGCCGCCTGGTGGATATCAGCCGTGGTTTGATGGAAAAAGAGCTGTCGCGCAAGCCGCAGGAAAAATGGTTGCGCTGGGCGCTGACCCGTTTCCTGCCGGACCGCCGGCTGTTCGGGTTGATGCTTCGACTGGGTCAGGCCTTCCGTCCGGTACTGCCGGAGCGGCTGCGCACCAAGGTGCCTCCTCGCCGACACGCAAGCCCCTGGCCCTCGTCGAGCCACAGCCGCGTGGTTCTGGCTCTGGCCGGCTGTGTTCAGCCGTCAGCTGCGCCGAATACCAACGCGGCTGCGGCCCGGGTGCTGGACAAGCTCGGTGTGACCATGGTGGAAGCCCCCGAGGCCGGATGTTGTGGCGCGGTGAACTACCATCTTTCCGAACATGAGCGCGGTCTGGAACAGATGCGCCGCAACATCGATGCCTGGTGGCCCGCCATTGAAGCCGGAGCCGAGGCCATCATCATGACCGCGTCAGGTTGTGGTGCCATGGTCCAGGATTACGGCCATCTGCTGAAAGATGACCCGGTGTACGCCAATAAGGCAAGGAAGGTCAGCGAGCTGTGCACTGATCTTGGGGCGTTCCTGCTGAAGGAAGACCTGGAGCCCCTGAAGGCCAGTGCCCAGGCTGGCAAGGTGGCGTTCCACTGTCCGTGTACCCTGCAGCATGCCATGAAACAGAATGGGGTGGTGGAGCAGGTGCTCACCAAGGCGGGTATCGACCTGGCGGCCACCAAAGACAAGCACCTGTGCTGTGGCTCGGCGGGTACCTATTCCATTACCCAGCCGGAGATGAGCCAGAAGCTGCTGGATAACAAGCTCAAGGCGCTGACGGTGGATAACCCGGTACGGATTGTCACGGCCAACATTGGCTGCCAGTTGCACCTGGAGAGCAAAGCAGACGTACCGGTGAACCACTGGATCGAATTGCTGGACCGCTGATCCGTTCCTGAAAGTGGCGCTGGCTTTCGGTATAGTTACCAGCGCCTGTCCCGCTGCTGTGATGGTGGCGGGGCTCTCCCTCAGACTATTCACAGGATGTGAACCCATGCCAAGGAAACTGGCCCTGAGCCTGCTTTTCGTTACCGCTGCAGCGCCCGCCACTGCTGAAATCTACCGCTGGACCGATGCCAACGGGTCCATACACTTTTCCGATACGCCACCCAGGCAGGTGCGACATTCCAGTGTTTCGGTGAAACCACCGGTGACCGTCCCCATGGGCGAAAATATCCGCCAGGCCGACCGGGTGCGGCAAAGCCGGGCTGAAGTGGAGCGCTTGCTGGCTCCCGGCAGCAAGGATCGCTATGCCCAGGCCAGAGAGGCAAAAAAGCAGGCGCAACAGTGCGAGAAATATCGGAAGCAGTTGGACCGGATTCAGGGCCAGTTGCGAGCCGGTTACAGCAATGATCGAGGCAATGGCCTGCGCCAGAAACGACGCAAACTCAGTCAACTCTATAGCCGGGAGTGCATGCTCGACCAGAACTGATTTCCGCGCTGGCTTCGGAAACCGCGCATTGCGGTCCTTTCCTGAATATTATTAGCTATCTATCTAGTCAGCGGAGGTAGCACTTGTCTCATTTTCAGCTCGCGTTATTACTTGGTATGACCGTCGCCCTGGGGCCTCTGGCTCTGGATGCGTATTTGCCCGCGTTCCCCGATATTGCTGAGGGTTTTGGTATTCCCCATGCGGATGTGGGCCTGACTCTGAGTGCCTATGTCGCCACCCTTGGTCTCGCACAACTGGTGGGCGGGCCTTTGTCGGATCGCTATGGCCGCAAGCTGATACTGTTTGTCGGGCTGACCATTTTCGCCATTGCCGCGATGATGATTGCCGGAGCCGATACCCTGGCGGAGTTGGTGGGCTGGCGAATTGTACAGGGCATCGGCGGTGCCTTCTGTGCGGTCTCGGTGCCTGCGATTGTCCGCGACCAGGTGGGTGGGCAGGAAGCGGCGCGCCTGTTCGGCCTGATTGGCCTGATCATGTTTATTGCCCCGGCCGCGGCACCTTCACTGGGTGCGTTGATGCTTGCGCTCGGCGATTGGCACTGGATTTTCGTATTTCTGGCCGGCTACGCGCTCTTGCTGGCGGTCGTGCTGCAAATCGCCCTGTTTCCCAGGTTGAAACCCAGGCCCCAGGCCTCGACGCCGGTGAAAACTCTGGTAACCAACTACATGCTGGTGCTTCGCCACGGCACAACCATGCGCTTTATCGGGATTCAGGTGATGTGCTTCAGCACCATGCTGCTGTTCATTACCCATTCGTCGTTTATCTACCAGGAGTGGTTCGGCCTGTCCAACGCCAGTTTCTCCATGCTGTTCGCGGCCAATATCGGATTGATGGCGGTGCTGAATCTGGTCAACCGGCCGCTGTTGCGGCGCGTCCCATCAGTCACCCTGTTGCGGGTACAGGTTATGCTGCAGTTCCTGATGCTGGTCGGGTTGGTTACCGTGGTCATTCTGGACGGGCCGTTCTGGGCGGTGGCGTTGTTCATCATTGGCGCCATTGGCTGTCAGGGCGGGATCGTGCCTAACAACATGGCCAATGCGCTGGAGTTCTTTCCGCATCTGGGCGGAACCGCCGCCGCTATGCTGGGCGCCTCTCAATTCACCCTGGCTGGAGGGATCAGTGCGCTGTCATCGGCTTTAGGAGGTGATGCGCTTCTGCCTATTGTGCTGAGCATGCTGGCCTGCTCGGCTGGCGCGGTGGTGTTGGCGGCCGGAGCTCCAGCCGCGATTGCCCGGGAAAAGGCCAGGGCCGAAACCCTGGCCTGAGACCGCTCAGGGATTGCGGCGCACATTGACCAGTAACGGACTACCGGTGGCCGGGTCGTGAATCAGATCGCAGCTGACGCCGTAGAGTTCTTGCACCAGCTCCGGTGAGACAATCTCCGCCGGAGTGCCCTCCTCAATAATGGTTCCGTTTTTCATGGCCACCATATGGTCCGCATAGCGACAGGCACTGGCCAGGTCGTGCACCACCATGGCGATGGTCTTGCCTTGTCCGCTCAGTGCCCGGATTAACTCAAACACTTCAATCTGGTGGCCCAGATCGAGGGCCGATGTAGGTTCGTCCAGCAGTAACAGCGGCGTTTGCTGGGCCACCGCCATGGCAATCCAGGCCCGCTGTCGTTGCCCGCCAGAGAGGGTGTCCAGTGCACGGTCAGCCAGTCCGGCAACATCGGCGGCCTGTATCGCCTGATCGAAGGCCCGTTGGTCTTCTTTCGACCACTGTGCCATCCAGCCCTGATGAGGCTGGCGGCCAAAGCGCACCAGGTCGGCAACGGTGAGACCTTCCGGGGCGGTGTTGTCCTGGGGTAGCAGGGCCAGTTTCCGGGCGACTTCTTTGGACGGCAGGCGATGGATATCCTTGCCGTCCAGAAGCACGGAGCCGCCCTTGGGCGTATGAATCCGGGCCAGGCCATTCAGCAAGGTGGATTTTCCGCAGCCGTTGGGGCCCACGATGGCGGTGACCTGGGCCGTTGGCAGATGAAGGCTCAGATTCTCCGCTACCACAAACTGACGGTGCGCCAGAGTGATGTCGTCGGCGGCAAGGGTCGCGGTTTGGGGGTGGCTCATGTCAGGCTCCGTGGCGAAGGTCTCAGCAGTATCCAGAGCAGGTAAGGGCTGCCGACGATGGCGGTAATGATGCCTACCGGAATTTCCAGCGGCGCAAACAGCGTGCGGCCTAACAGGTCGGCAATCAGCATGAAGCTGGCGCCCGCCAGGGCCGCAGCCGTGAGCGGAACCTTGCCCGGGCGGCACAGGGCCCGGGCAAGCTCCGGCGCCAGCAGGGCAATCAGGCCAACCGGCCCGCAGACCGATACTGCCAGGCCCGTGAGCATCACCGACAAACCCAGGCCGATTATGCGGGTGGCTTTCAGTCGTGTGCCCAGGGCAATGGCCACCGCATCCGTGAACTGCAAGGTATTGAGGGCTCGGCTGAGGCTCATCAGAATCAGGTAGCCGGCCGCAAGGCCCATTCCGAGCACCAGCACACTCTGGCCGGAACGGGCATTCAGGCTGCCCACCGTCCAGGGATAGGCCGCATTGGCGGCATCAATCGCCACCCGACTGAGCATTACCTGGGTGACTGCGCCCGCGATGGCGCCAATACCGATGCCGGCGACGATAAAGCGATAGCCCCGGGTGCCATTGGCGCCCGCCAGACCAAAGGCAATCGCCGTGGCGGCTGCCGCTCCAGCCAATGCCATGGCTGATGGTGCCAGCGATAAACCCACGCCCACCACCGACGCGACCGCAAAGGCGGTAGCCGCGTTATCGATGCCGATAATGCCCGGTGTCGCCAGACGGTTACGGGCCAGGGTCTGCATCAGGCACCCGGCCATGGCCAGCGCTGCCCCACTCAGTAGTCCCGCGATTACCCTGCTCAGACGAAGCTCGTTGATCACGAAATCGGTCATCGGGTCTGCGTGGCCGGCTAATGCCCTGAGGGTATCGAACAGGGAAACCTGCACGGTACCGGTGGCCAGCGAGATGATGGTTGCCAGGACTAACAGCCCGAGCAGGGCGGTATTAACCAGCGTGTTGCGTTTATCCGGCATGGCGAATCCTGCGGTCATAGCGAAGGCATCCGGCCGGCCCGGACAATGGCCAGCAGCACCGGAGCGCCAATCAGCGCGGTAACCACCCCCAGAGGCATTTCGGCGGGCGCGGCAATCAACCGGGAAAGCACGTCGGCACCCAGTACCACGGCAGGGCCAACAGGCACACACAGCCAGAGGGTCTTGCGGATATCGGGGCCGGAAAAGGCCCTGGCAATAAACGGCACCACCAGTCCGACAAAGATCAGGGGCCCGGCGAGGGCCGTTGCCGAGCCCACCAGCAGAGCAACCGTGAAAGTGATCAGGAAGCGGATTCGCCCCGGGTGATGTCCCAGCCCGACGGCCGCTTTTTCGCCCAGGGCCATGGCTGCCAGTGGTCGTGCCACGATAGCAATCAGGACCAGGGCGAGAGTGATGGAGGGAAGCGTTGCCCAAAGCATGGACAAGGGTTTGCCGGCCACGCTGCCGGTAATCCAGAAGCGAATCTCATCGGCGGCTCGCTGGTCCATCAGCATCAACATGGAGGTCAATGCCAGCAGCAGACCGGTCATGGTGGCCCCGGCCAATACCAGACGCACAGGATCATTGCCCAGGCCCTGCACCCTGGTAGCGGCAATCACCAGGGCACAGCCGGCGAGCGCTCCAAGCTGGGCGGACAGGGTGGTGAGAGTGGCTGTGGTGGCGCCCAAGAGGATGGCCAGGGCTACTGCAAAGCCACTGCCAGCACTGACGCCCAGCAAGCCCGGCTCGGCCAGTGGGTTGCGGGTCATGGACTGGAGCAGGGCACCGGCCAGGCCCAGTGCGAGGCCGGTGATCAGGGCAATGATGGTGCGGGGCAGCCGAAGCTCGGTGACCACAAACCAGGCTTCCTCCGTGCCATTGGCCATCAGCGCCGCCATGGCATCGCTGGCAGACACCGGGCCGGCGCCATAGAGCAGGCTGGCCAGTACCACCAGTAATAATAAAAATCCCGCAGCCAGAAGCGGCGGGAAAAAAGCGCGAGACGCAACCACGCTAGTCGGGGATAGAGCGTTCGACATTGGGCGCTTCAGGGCTGAATGGCAGTGACCGCGGCTTCGATGTCATCAAGAATGGCCAGTACCGCCAGAGGTCCGGTAGCGCTGGTCCAGAGTTGCCCGCTGACGGTGATTACCCGGTCGTGTTCAACCGCATCCAGGCGGGCAAAGGCCGGGGATTGGCGGGCTGCCTCCAGTGCTTTGTCGCCATCTTCATTCAGTGTCGCCAGGAATACCCAGCTTTGATCCATGCTGGACAGGTTCTCCAGGCTCAGTGGTTCGCTGTGGGGGCGGCCTTCTTCAACCAGATCATTGTCATCTATCCGGAAGCCTACTGCCTGAAGAATCGAGGCCGAGAACAGGCCTTCCGCCATTACCAGGGGGCCCTGGGGCATCCAGCGAACCAGGGTGGCATCTCGCTGGGCTTCCGGGATGCGAGCCGCCACAAGGGCGGCCACTTCGCCAATGCGGGATTCGACTTTGGCAATCACCTGCTCAGCGGCCTCTTCTTTCCCCAGGGCTTTGGCGAACAGGCGGGTTTCCCGTTCCCAGCTGTCCGGCTGGAACATGGGAACATCTGACACGATCACCGGCGCAATACGCGACAGCAACTGGTATTGCTGCTCATTGGTGCGCGGTGCAGCCAGAATCAGATCGGGCCGGACGGAGATAACCGCTTCAATATTGGTTTCGGCCGGTGCGCCCACAATAGCGATATCACCTGCCCGGGACTTGATGTAATCGGCAACGTCGCTACCGCCACGGGTAATTACAGCACCCACTGGGTTGGCATCGACGGCCAGTGTCGTGTCCAGGGCGCCCTCGTACAGTGTGACTACTCGCTCTGGCTGGCCGTTGACCGTTACCGGGCCATAGGCCGTTTCCACAGACCGGGTATCCGCGAGACTGGTACCCGCGCCCATGGCGGAGAGTGCCAGTACGGCAATGGATCGGAGAAGCGTCTGTCTGGGGGTGAGAGTGCGGCATGTCATGGTCAGTGCGCTCCGGCAGCGGGGTGTTAGATAGCTTGCAAATTTTAATGGAAAATAATGATAATGGTTCTCGTTAAGGTTTTAAAGTGATAAATTGGAACGGTCAGTTGCAAATAATGGAACCAAATCATGTATGACTTGCAGGAGCTGGAAGCTTTCGTGTCGGTAGTGCGCACCGGCAGCCTGACCGCCAGTACCCGGGATCTGGGACTACCCAAGTCCACTCTCAGCCGCCGGATTCGACAACTGGAGGAGAATGTGGGGCAGCCACTGTTGCTGAGACAATCCCGGAAGATCGTGCCGAACGATGCCGGGCGTGTGTTCTACCGCTATTGCAACGACATTCTCGAGTTGGTGGTGCAGGGGCGGGAGGCACTGGACGAACTCAAAGCCGAGGTAACCGGCAAGCTGGAATTGCGTTGTCACGAATCTTTTGTGCGTGGCTGGTTTTCCGGGGTGGTTGAGTCCTTTATGGCTGACCATGACGACCTTCGTGTTGCGATTCACACCCAGAGGAACCTGCCGGAAGCGGTCGAGGACGGTGTGTGTATCTGGCTGGGCGAGACCGGTGAGACAGCGCTGCGCCAGGAGGTGCTCGGTGTACTCAAGCAGGGTATTTTCGGTAGCCCGGCCTATTTCCGGCAGCACGGCAAGCCGGCTGCACCGGGAGAGCTTGCCCATCATCCCTGGGTGGATCTGCTGGGTATGGCAGACACCGGGGTAATATTGCACCACTCCCGCCAGGGCAATTTTCCGCTATCGCTACCGGACCGTCGGTTTACCGTGGACCAGTTCAATGTGCAGGGTGACGCCATTGCCGCGGGCCGCGGCCTGGGCTTGATGCCGGTCTGGCTGGTGGAACGTCGGCTGACGGCTCATCCCGGCAGTTTTCAGTCCTGTCTACCGGAGTGGTATGGACCCGACCTGCCAGTGACCTTGCTTTATCCTCATGGTGTTCTTCCCCGTCGGGTGCGGGCCTTTATTGCTCATCTACGAAGCTGTATCCCGGAGGAATGGACTGGGGGTGTTGGTACTGCCACACAGGCTGTTCCGAAAAGCGGAACGCATCATTCCAACACCTGAACCCTTGCGCTGTGTTAATGTTCACGCCACTGATAATGATTCGCAAGTGCGAAAACTGATATATCGTGAACGTTGCACAACACAAGGAGTTATTCATGCGCCGTCGTTTTCCTTTGCTGGCGTCAGCGGTTGCCCTGACCAGTGCCAGCACCGCTGGTCTGGCCTAGGCCGAGCCCGTTGAGCTGGGTGAAATTGTGGTGACTGCCGCTGGCTTTGAGCAGAACATCTCGGATGCGCCGGCCAGTATTTCGGTGATCTCTGGCGAGGAGCTGGCGAAGAAGTCCTACAAGAGTATTGTCGATGCGGTGAATAACATCCCGGGAGTGTACGTAACCGGTGGCGGTGGTGCGCAGGACATTAGCATTCGGGGGATGGACGACAGTTACACGCTTTATCTGGTCGACGGCCGGCCGGTCTCAGCGGGGCGTTCGGTAAACACCAACGGCCAGGACGGTGGCAAGCAGATTGCTCTGCCGCCCATCTCCATGATCGAGCGGGTTGAAGTCATCCGTGGCCCGATGTCGTCGCTGTACGGTTCTGAAGCCATGGGCGGCGTCATCAACATCATCACCCGCAAAAACCGTGGTGAGTGGGCGGGCACTATCTCATCCGAGTACACCAAATCTCTGAACGATGTCAGCAACGACAGCCGGCAGACCAGCCTGTTTGCCGGCGGCGCATTGGTGGAGGACCTGCTCAGTGCGGAAGTGAATGCTGCCTGGGGAGGGGATGATGAGAGCGATTTTGCCGGTGCCGATGACTCCGCACGCAGTACCCCGGAAAGCAAGCGCAAGCAGGGTGGTGCCAAGCTGATTCTGACTCCGGATAGTCGCAACGAATTTGCCCTGAGTTACGACAGCTCCCGTCTGGAAGAGACCAGCACACCCGGCAAGAGTGTGGCAGAGGATGAAACCGGCTCAAACTACATCTATGACAAAGATGTATACGTGCTGTCTCACGCCGGCAACTATGGCGATTGGTTGACCCGGAGCTTTATCCAGCATGACCTGTCCGAGCGGGTACAGGATCAGACCAAGAAAGAGAAAGTATCGATGCTGGATACCCAGGCTACACGGTTCTGGGGCGACCATGTGCTGACGGTGGGTGGCCAGTACAAGAAGGAAAAGCTGACCGACGAAACCAACGGTTTGCTGACATCCAATATTCCAGGCGCCGTCCGCAGTGTTGATCGCTGGATCGCTGCGGTGTACTCGGAAGTGGAGTGGGGGCTGACCGAGCAGTTGTCGGTGACCACAGGGCTGCGTTACAACGACGACGAGCTGTTTGGCGGTGAGTTTTCACCAAGGGTTTACGCACTTTACGATCTGACGCCAGAGCTGACCCTCAAGGGTGGGGTGTCTACGGGATATCGTCAGCCGGGTCTGGCCGATGTGACCGAAGGCTTCGGCCGTGGCACTGGCGGCGGTGGCTCACCTGCGCCGCATCCACGGGCATTGATCATCGGCAACCCGGAACTGGATCCGGAATCCAGTATCAGCTACGAGGCGGGAATGGTGTTTGATAGCCGGGCCATGGGGCTGAACGCCAGCGTGATGCTGTTCCAGACCGATTTCAAAGACAAGATTGCCGAAGACCGGCTTTGTGAGTCTCCCAATGGGGATCGCGATGACCCGGCCACCTGGACCTGCAGCTTTCAGGGCAACGACTACCTGTTCCTGAGTACCCGGGCCAACATCGACGAAGCCGAAATGCGAGGCGTCGAACTGACGCTGGATTATCGGCTGACCGACTCGGTCACTCTGAATTCCAGCTACACCTACACCGACTCTGAACAGAAGACCGGGGAGTACAAAGGCGAACCGCTGAACAAAATTCCTGAGCACATGGCTAACGCCAACCTGGACTGGCAAGCGAATAACCGCCTGAATCTTTGGTTCCAGGCCAACTACCGTGGCGAAACCAGCGATTACCTTGGCCGCCGTAGCATGTCAGATGGCACGCCGGGTTATACGTTGATGGATGCCGGTTTGCTTTACCAACTGACCGATTCTGCCCGGGTGACCGCGGGTCTGTACAACCTGGCTGATAAAGAAATCACCAATGATGACTATGGCGTGGTGCTGGATGGCCGTCGCCTGAACCTTGGCCTGGCGGTCGACTTCTGAGGATAGTAACCATGACTTCAATGAAACGAATTATGGCTTTTGCTCTGGCCGGCATAACCCTGACCGGGTGCGCGACCACGACGGAAGTAACCGGTCCCACGGTGATCAGCTACGATCACGGTGCATTGGACACCTTGCTGGAGCTGGGTCTGGAAGAAAAGGTTGTGGCCATTCCACACCAGAGCCTGCCGGATTATCTGGTGGGTCTGGGCGAAAGGTTGCCGGACGCAGGCGGTCTCAAGACACCCGACCTGGCATTGGTCACGGATCTGAAACCGGGATTGGTACTGATGACCGGGCGCCAGGGCGCGGAAGCCCTTGCGTCCTTTGCGAAGGTGGCTCCAGTACGTGATGTCACGCTGGAGGGGGACGGTCTTCAGGCAGCGGTGAATGACCGTGTGCTCAGCCTGGCTGGCTACTACGGCCTTGAAGAGGCGGCTGGCATAGAGCTGGACGCGCTCTGGCAGCACGTTGAGGCGCAAAAGGCGACCTTGGCCGACGCAGGTACCGTTACCGTGGTGACCCATAATAACGGGAACTTTTCACTTCGGCAGGAAGCATTGGTCTACGAGCTACTGGCGTTGACACCTGCGGCTGTGCCAGACAGTGTGCAGCCCGTGGTGCGTGGCGAGCGTACCTTCTATCCGGTAACAGCCGATGTTCTGGCGCAAATGGCGCCGGATAACCTGCTGGTGGTTGATCGCAGTGCCGCGATCGGAGATGAACCGCTGGCGCCGGAGACGTTGAAAGCTTCGTTGGCCGAGGCTGGTGTGTCTACCGAAGTTGTGGTGCTTAACCCAGGCCTCTGGTACCTGTCCGGTGGCGGCTTGCAGAGCGTACGGCTGCAAGTGGACGAAGTGGTGAACGCGGTGCGGTAACTTCCGCGCAGCAGAATCTTAAGGCCTGCCGGCAAACGCCGACGGGCCTTTTTTGTTTGCGCCGCTTTGGTCAATAATGCTCGGCCATGAAACTGATCCTCAGCAGAAAAGGCTTCGACAGTTCCGCAGGTGGCTGTCCCAATCCGGTCTTCCCGGATGGCAGCTGCCTGGCGCTGCCCATTCCGGACGAACAGTCGCCCATTCGCTACAGCCAGGTCCGGCACCATGGCGAAAGCATTGGTTCGCTGGTGTCGCAGTTGACGGGGCAGCGGGCGTTTTCCAGACGTGGTGCGCATCTGGATCCGGATGTCATCGAAAGCGCCTATCCCCGGCTGCCAGGCTGGCGCCCGGTGCTTGGCCAGCATAGTTCGGCCCAGGCGCACCTGGCCAATCATTGCATTGGTCCTGGTGATCTTTTTCTGTTTTTTGCGCTGTTCCGACCGGTGGAACGTTATCGTAAACGATGGCGCTTTGTGCCAGGTAGCCGACCGTTTCACGCTGTCTGGGGCTGGTTGCAGGTGGCAGACGTCTGGCCTCTGGGTGACGTGCCGTCAGTACCGGAGTGGGCGCGCTATCATCCACATCTGCATGGCGAGCGATCAGTACGGAACTGTCTCTATGTCAGCGGCGACAGGCTTCAGATTCCAGGCTTGCGTGAGGATTTGCCAGCTGCTGGAGCCGTGCAGGCTTTGTCAGACCAGCACCGGCTGACCGCGCCCGGAGCTGCAAAGGTCACGGAGTGGCGATTGCCGGCAGCCTTCATGCCCCAACCTGGTAAGTCACCCCTCAGTTATCATCACAATCCGGAACGCTGGCGCCTGGAGGATTCCGGGGAATACTGCCGCTTAAAGTGCGCAGCACGTGGTCAGGAGTTTGTCCTGGATCTGGAGCAGTATCCGGGAGTCAGTGAATGGTTGCTGACCCCGGGGCTGCTCTCTTAAAAGGTGGTGCTTAGCAGGTAGGCCGTATAGCCCACGAAGACGGCCAGCAGCCCGGCACCTTCCACACGATTGATACGCCCGGGCCCGCGAAATCCATAGCCCAGCACAAACAGGGCGAGGGTAAGGCCCACCATCACTGGAATATCCCTGATCAAGACTTCATTGGCCACCGCCATGGGGGCAATGGAGCCGGCAATACCGACCACGGCCAGGGTGTTGAACAGGTTGGAGCCCAGAATATTACCTAATGCCAGATCATGCTCGCCCTTGCGGGCCGCAATGATAGAAGAGGCCAGTTCCGGCAGAGATGTGCCAATAGCCACAATGGTCAGGCCGATCACGAGGTCACTGACGCCAAAGCGGGTGGCAAGATCGACTGCGCCCCAGACCAGAATACGGGAGCTGATAATCAGCAGAACCAGCCCCACGACCAGCCAGAGCATCGCGTTGCGAATGGGCATGGGATGAGCGGCAAGCTCGGCATCCATTTCGGTGGCGAAGGCATCATCGGTTTTTCTCATGCCAGACCAGATGCTCCAGCCCAGTAACAGGGCAAACAGCACCAGCAGGCCGGCCGCATCCAGCCGGCTGAGTTCGCCATCAAACAGCAGCCAGGCCGCCGCCAGGGTAACCAGGGCCAGAATCGGCAATTCCTTGCGCATCACCTGGGAGTGTACGGCGATGGGGGCAATTACGGCGGTGATACCGAGAATCAGGGCGATGTTGGTGATGTTGGAACCATAGGCATTACCGAGCGCCAGGCCGGGGTTGCCCTGAGAGGCCGCCAGCGCGGAAACCACCATCTCCGGTGCCGAGGTACCAAAGCCAACCACCACCATGCCAATCAGTAAAGGTGGCATTCCAAAATGGCCAGCCGTAGCGGCCGATCCTTCAACAAACCGGTCTGCACTCCAGACCAGAAGGGCAAGGCCGGCAAGAATGGCGAGAGATGCAATCAGCACGTTGTTGGCTCCCAGGTTGATGTCGGAGTATTTGACGGCAATCGCAGTGGCCGCACAATTACACAGAACTACCTATCAGCCAGTGGCAATTCAGGCTCTCTTGAAACTGGCCAGGGCCACCGCTGCGGTCACGAACAGGCCACCAAAAACCCGGTTCATTTGCCGCTGGCGCGCAGGGGTGGTCATGAACCGGAACAGCTGGCTGGCGAGAATGGCATAGCCTACCATCACCAGGATATCGACAAAGATCAGCGTAGCCCCCATGGTTGCCAACTGAGGACCATGGGGCGCGCCCGCCACCAGAAACTGGGGGAACAGGGCAATCAGGAAGATGGTGGCCTTCGGGTTGGTGAGGTTTACCAGAGCTCCGTTCCAGAACTGCTGTCTTGGACTGAATCCGGAGAGGTCCGCCCGGGATGCTTCAATAGGTGGCTCCCTCCATTTCTGGATGCCGAGCCAGATAAGGTAAACCACGCCAATCCATTTGATCACTGCCAAAGCAGTATTGGAGGAGGCGACGATTGCGCCCAGCCCGGCGCCTACCAGCACGATCTGTGCGCCGTAACCGAATTGCTGACCGGCAATGGTGGGCAGAGATTTACGCACCCCGTAGCGAAGCCCGCTGCTCATGGAATTCACCGCGCCGGCACCAGGCGAAATACTGATAAAAACAGCTGCGACCAGAAAGGTCAGCCAGACAGTGAGTGTCATTGCTTACGCTCTTGCTGAATCCGAAGATGTTATACTAACCGCCACAAAACACCGGCCAGAAGAGGAGACTGTGAGATGGCCAGAAAACGGGCGAAAGCCACGCAGCATAGTGCTGTGCAACGGGAATTGAGAACACCAAAATACCAGATGCGTGTGGTTGAGGACAAAACCAAATACAAGCGCAGCCGGGACAAGACGGTTCGGTCGGAGGGCTTTCGCAAAGCCGCGTGAAAGTGGTTTTACGAAAGCCTTTCGTGCCCTCCTATCCCGGACAGTTCTTGCCAATCGCCGCTGGCCGGTTGTCATAAAAGCTTCATGAATGGCCGCTGGGTCGCTGTTATCCTGTAGTGTTTACTGACATGGAACACGGCAGGAGCCGCACAGGATGAGAATCATCGCCTTTTACAGCCCCAAGGGCGGGGTTGGAAAGACCGCCGCTGCGGTCAACACCGCTTATCTGGCCAGCCGGGACAATCTGAGGACCTTGCTCTGGGATCTGGACCCACAGGGGGCCTCCAGTTTCTACCTTGCCGGAGCAGAGCCCGTGAAGGGCCGGAAACTCTCCAAACTGCTGGAGGGGAAATCGCCCATTGCCCGCTTTATTCACGAAGACGTTTATCCCAACCTGGATTTTATCCCCGCCCATTCCAGCTTTCGCAATTTCGACATCAAGCTTGAACAGGAGCACGGTGGCAACGCGTTGAAAGACCTGCTGGCACCTTTGTCGGAAGACACCAGCCTGGTAATTCTGGATTGCCCGCCCACGTTATCCCGACTTACCGAGCAGGTGCTGGATGTGGCTGACAAGGTGTATGTGCCGGTGGTACCCACCTGGTTGTCCCTGAACAGCTGGGATCAGTTGAAAGAGTTTGTGAAGGATAAAAAACTCGGTGTTAAGAAGTTGCGTCCGTTCTTTTCAATGGTGGATAGGCGCAAGAATCTGCATCGGGATGTGTTGGCGCGGGACGCAGAGAAACGTGGCTTGGCTGCGCTTGCCGCCGTCCCCTATGCGAGTGCGGTTGAACGAATGGGGGAAGAAGGGCAACCACTTGAAGTGCTGGCCCCAGGCTCACTGGCGGCAGGAGAATTCCGCAAACTGTGGTCGGGTATCAAAACGGATCTTTGGTCTCGATAGCCTGAAAAGTGGTAGAGTCTCGGCACTTATTCGACACGAGTGGAGCCTTGATGACACCCCTTGAAACACTGCAAATCGACACCGGTGACAACCCGCAAACCAGCATCATCTGGCTGCACGGGCTTGGCGCCAGCGGTCATGACTTCGAGCCGGTGGTTCCGGAGTTCCGGTTCTCGCGGGAGCAGCCCGTCCGTTTCATCTTTCCCCATGCACCGGAGCTGCCAGTTACCATCAATGGCGGGATGGTGATGCCGGCCTGGTACGACATCCTTGCCATGGACGTCGATCGTAAGGTTGATGCCGAACAGCTTCGCGCGTCCGCAGCCATGGTTGCAGAGCTGATCCGGGCCGAGCGGGAGCGCGGTGTTGCCAGTGAAAACATCATTCTGGGTGGTTTCTCCCAGGGCGGTGCGGTGGCTTATGAGCTGGCCCTCAGCTATCCGGAGCGTCTTGGCGGCCTGTTTGTGTTGTCTACTTACTTCGCTACGGCTGATACCATTGAGCTGAGCGAAGCCAACCGCAAGTTGCCGATATTTATCGGCCATGGTCGCTTCGACCCTATCGTGGCCGAATCACTTGGCCAGGCGGCACTTCGGAAACTTCAGGATCTCGGGTACGAGCCGGAGTTTCAAAGCTATGGAATGGAACATAGCCTGTGCCTTGAAGAGGTGAGAGACCTGGACGCTTTCCTGTCTCGGCTCACCTCGGGAGACCGCTAACTCGGCCGGGGACTCATCTTCCCCGTCCTATTCGCTGGTGGATTGGTCGGAGCTGTCCGATTCCGAACGACCTTTGCATTTGGGCTGAAGCTCTTCCTCAAGCCAGCGGCGCACCTCGTTGCGGTCTTTGCGCCGGTTTAGCTGCTCGCTGTGAATGTTGTGCGGGAATATTTTTGGTCTGCCATCGTGGCGCAAAGTGAAGCTTCGGCGCACACCTACGGGGTAGGGGCTGGGGCCATGAATCACGGCTGCTCGGATTTCCACCCCGGTAATGTCCTCGAAAAGATAGTCGCTGTCATCGTCCTCGCTCTTCTTGCCGAGAATGACATTCCGGAACGAGCCCAGCACAAGATAGCCACCTGACGGCACCGGGCCTTGCCTGAGAGCATCCTGTACGTTGGAGTCATCCGGTGCGACGCGCTCGTATTCGGTAACGGTCAGGGTTTTCTCGTCTCCGGCTCGGGTATGCAGCACTACCTGTACACACTGCACGTGAACCGTTTCCTGCCCCATATTCACCAGCAAACACAGTGCATCCGGGTTCTCGTTCTGGGCATGGTGGATGACCAGATAGGGGCGGTTATTTCGTTTGTATTGCAGGAAAAACAGCTGGAAATAGACGATCCAGACAACGGCCATTACGGCGCTGCTGATCGGGCTGATGTAGTCCATTGTGGTGGCCTCCGCTTCCTTTTGAGGAACTAACTTAACAGCCAGCCTGTCCAGGGTTCAAAGAAGTGGATTGTGACAGTCTGCGGAACACGGGAAAGGTCTTGAGTTGTGTCAACGCAGCGACACAAATCCTGCCTACACTGGCCGTGACGGATCGAAACCGGTCCCCTGCCTGAATGCCCGAAGAGGTTTTGCCATGAACTCACATCTGCTCGATATCGCACTTCCCGGAAACCCGAACCTGAAACTTCAAGAAGTCGCTCCTGACGGTGATGATCACCACATTACCCACGAGAAGAACACCTCCTTTGAAATGGTTGCCGAAGATGGCCAGGTGGTTGGTTACGTTAAGACCTGGCATGAATCCGACGGCTATTCCGGCTATGTTCAGTTTGATTCCGAGGGAAATGTTCTGGACTGGAAGGTGCTCCGGGATCGTCAGTAAAACTGAACAATTACTGCAGAAGCTTGTGTTATCTATCGCCTGGCGCTGAGGCTAGACTGAGCAATGGTATATAACGGCGTGAACCGGTTTTGCCGTACGGTTTGCGCGGCAGATCGGTCTATTCAGCAAAAGGAAGCGTGCCATGTCCCTCAAGTTACAGACAATCATCTGCAGTACTCGCCCCGGCCGTGTCGGCCCAGCCATCGCTGAGTGGTTCAACGGTTTTGCCAACGAACAGGGTGCTTTTAACAGTGAGCTGGTGGATCTGGCGGATTTTAACCTGCCGGTTTATGACGAGCCCAATCACCCGCGTCAGCAGCAGTATCAGCACGAGCACACGAAAAACTGGTCGGAGAGTGTGTCCGGCGCGGATGCCTACGTATTCGTACTGCCGGAGTACAATTTCTGCCCGCCGCCTTCATTCATGAACGCGATCAATTACGTCTACAACGAATGGAATTACAAGCCGTGTGCCTTTGTCAGCTATGGCGGTGTCTCTGGCGGGCTACGGTCTGCACAGATGGCAAAACAACTGGTGACCACCGTTAAAATGATGCCCATGGTGGAGGGCGTGATGGTGCAGATGCCCTGGGAACTTCTGGATGAGAATCGCAAGTTCCAGGCGACCGAGCATCATACCGGGTCGGCCTCGACCATGCTGGCGGAGCTGGCCAAGTGGGCCGAGGGAATGAAGCCCATGCGTTAAGTTACTGAGCGCTCTGATTCCCGATCATTATTTGCCACAATTCAAGCATAAAGCTTTCGGGATTCTACCTCCGTTGGTCGTTTATGGTGAACGCATACCTAACGACAACGGAGGTTAACCATGAGCACAGTAGAGCTGATTGAGCAGTGGCTGGAGAAGTGCGACCTGGCACATCAGGCGCAGACACGCTACGACCGGGACCCAACGCCGACCAACTATTCCCGGCTTAAAAGAGCGCAGGAAGAGCGCGGTGCGGTGGAGCGGCGAATGGCTCCGTTGGCGGGTGCATAAGGGGTTCAGCGTTATCGACATCCAGAACAACCTGGCCCGCTTCAGATGGGCTAATTCGAGCCCTTGACGCTACGCTACCTGTTGCATTAATTGATCTGGACTGATCTTTTCTGATGCAAGTTGGGACGGCATTGGGGCAGGCACATTGAGACAACTTATTCCGGATTCTGGTTTCACGAAACAAAAGCAACGGACGTTAACGTTGCTGATGGTCTTCTTTTTATCGGTCTTGTTGTCGGCCTGCGCATTGCCAATCGCTGACCGATCGGAGTCCAGCGCCCTGGACCTGGATGAGGCCGCCGATACCCGGCTCGGACAGGCCATTGCGCCGCAGCTGGAGAGCTATCCTGGTAATAGTGGCATCCATACCTTGGCAAACCCTCGGGATGCCTTCGCCGCCCGCGTGCTGCTGGCGCGCGCCGCCGATCGAACGCTGGACGTTCAGTATTACATCTGGCATGGCGATATAACCGGAACACTGCTGTTGGAAGAACTGCATACGGCGGCTGAGCGGGGAGTGCGGGTCCGGTTGCTGCTGGATGATAACGGCACCTCCGGGTTAGACGCCGAACTCGCTGCCTTGGCAAGTCATCCTTCCATTGAAGTACGACTCTTTAACCCGTTTGTGATCCGTAATCCCAAATGGTTGGGGTACCTGACGGACTTCTCGCGGGCTAACCGGCGCATGCACAACAAGTCATTCACGGCGGATAACCAGGCCACCATTGTCGGTGGCCGGAATATCGGCGATGAGTATTTTGGTGCCACCGCCGGCGTTCTTTTTGCGGATCTGGACGTGCTGGCCATCGGCCCGGTGGTGCCTGAGGTATCGAGTGATTTTGATCGCTATTGGGCCAGTGCCTCCGCGTATCCCGTTGAACAGCTGTTGCCCGCCGCTTCCGATGCGGATTTGCGCGAGCTGGAGCGTCGTGCGCTGAAGCTTGAGAACGACCAGGCGGCGACAGACTATGTGAAGGCAGTTTCCGAATCTGATTTTGTGCGTCAGTTGTTGTCTGGGGTACTGGAGTTCGACTGGGCCAGAACTCGAATGGTCAGTGATAGCCCCGCCAAAGGGCTTGGGAAATCTGAAAGGGAAGATCTGCTGGCGTATAAGCTTGGCGAGATTCTTGGAGAACCCGAATCCCGGGTCGCATTGATTTCCCCGTACTTCGTGCCAACCCGGGCCGGTGTTGATGCGTTTGCGGCTTTGGCGAACAAAGGTATTGAGGTAAGCATACTGACCAATTCTCTTGATGCCACCGACGTAGCCGCTGTTCATGCGGGTTATGCCAAACGTCGCAAGGCTCTGCTTGAGGCCGGTATCCATCTGTATGAAATGCGGCGGCTCTCGCCTGATGTTGAACGGAACCAGAGTGCCGGGCCCTTCGGTAGTTCGGGCTCCAGCCTGCATGCAAAGACCTTTGCCGTTGACGGCGAGAGACTGTTCGTTGGCTCCTTCAATTTCGATCCCCGCTCGATCAACCTGAACACCGAGCTGGGCTTTGTGATTGAGAGCCCGGCGCTTTCAGAAAAGATCCACGAGGCCTTTGAAGAAAGCATCCCGTTGCGGGCTTACGAAGTTCGACTAACCGAGAACGGTGAGCTTTATTGGATAGAGCACGTTGATGGCGATGTCATCCGCCATGAGCAGGAACCCAATACAGGGTTTTTGCAACGCACGGGGATTTTCCTGTTGTCGATACTGCCAATTGAGTGGCTGCTTTGAATAAGGAAAAGACAATGAACTCAGCTGTACATCTCGGCTTTGTGCTGTCTCTGGTGCTTGGCGGGACTGCTGTGGCCCAGGAAGCGACACCGCTGTCTGCGCCGGCCTCCACTCCAGACGCTCTCGGACTGATGCAGGGTTTTCCTCCGGCGCCCGACAAAACGATTCGCTTCACGGATCCGGACTATTTTGCCTTCCCCAAGCTGCGCTGGACGGTCTGTCATTTCCGGGAGCTGATGCCGACGACGGTGGTACGTAATGGCAGCGAAGGTGTCAGTGAGCTTCCTGTAGACATGGATGCCGGCATAGAGGGGGTCGAATTCTTGCCCCTGGGAGGTAAGGCCTCAATAACCTGGCGCGATGCCTTTGACGCGAATTACACCGACGGCATCCTGGTTCTGCACCAGGGCAGGGTGGTTTATGAGCGTTACGATGGCTGCCTTGATGAGCACACTCTGCACGGCGCAATGTCCGTTACCAAAAGCCTGACGGGGCTTCTCGGCGAGGTGCTGGTGGCCGAAGGCAAGCTGGATGCAGCCGCTTTGGTGGGAGACATCATTCCCGAACTGGCGCGCAGTGCATTCGGTGACGCAACGGTTCGCCAGGTTCTGGATATGACCACCGCGCTGGACTACTCGGAAGACTATTCTGATCCTGATGCCGAAGTCTGGACCTATGCCAGGGCCGGGAGTCCGTATCTGTTGAGCGAACAACGTGAAGGGCCTCGAAGCTACTTCGATTACCTGAAAACGGTCAGAAAAGACGGAGAGCACGGTGAAGCGTTCGGCTACAAAACCATTAATTCAGATGTGGTGGGCTGGCTGATCGCAAGAACGACCGGGGTTTCGGTTGCCGACTACTTTTCCGAGCGTATCTGGTCAAAGATCGGGGCAGAGCGTGAAGCTTTCTATACGGTCGATTCCATAGGTACTCCATTTGCTGGCGGCGGATTCAACGCCACGTTGCGTGATATGGCGCGAATCGCTTTACTCGTGCTGAACGAGGGTAAGTGGGCCGGCGAGCAGATTATCCCGGCCCAGGCGATTGCCAGTATTCGCAATGGTGGCGACCGGGCGGTGTTTGCCAAAGCCGGATATGAACTTCTCGATGGCTGGAGCTATCGTGGCATGTGGTGGGTCAGCCACGACGACCACGGGGCGTTCGCGGCGCGCGGTGTGCATGGCCAAACGATCTGGATAGATCCTGCTGCCGATATGGTCATCGTCCGCTTTGCCTCCAACCCGGTTGCCGGCAATGCGGCGAATGATCCGACTTCCTTGCCGGCTTACCGGGCTGTGGCGGATTATCTGAGGAGTCAGGAGCGCGGTGCAGGGCCAGCGGGAGGGCCTTGATGGCGCGAAGGCGGTAAGCGATGAGGCAGTCGATAGGTTGTGATCTGGTAAGCCAAATTTGAGTAATACACCCTTCGTGCCTAGTATCTATCTCAACACGGCCCCTGCCTCTTGGCTCTGAAAGGAGCTTACGCGGGGGTTCTTATGTTCTCCTGCCCCACATAAATGCTATGAACTCACATACGAAGTATCCTAAAGGTCATTGAAATTAGCTTAAGGTGGCACTATAGTTCAGCACAGCTCATCTACCAGCCCTAGGGCGTAAGTGTGGAAGGAGTTACGGCCCCGTCCTCTTCGAGGGCGCGGCCAGCCTTATTTCCTGCCTGTGTTTCGTTTCCAGCGTTTTGTGTACTTGTCCCGTTGGTGTTGGCGTTCGATGTAGAAGGCCGTCCAGGGGAGTGTGTAGGTTGCGCGCTCAGCTAAAACGACGAGATAGCCTTCCGCCTCAAACCACAGATGAATCCGGTTTTCGTTGCCTCGTTTCTCTGGCCATACTTTCAAGGCCGGGTCATGCTCGTTTTCGATGACGGGGCGCGGCCAACGGATTCGTTCACACCGCCTGAAATCCGGTGTTCTTTCTGATTCCACGCTGCCTTCGCTGGTCATGTGCCAGAACGTTGCTTCCTTCCCGTCTACTACTGGGTGTCGTTTTAATGCCAAACGCTGTCCCCGGAAGAGCGGCTTGGAGTCCACGAAACCCTGGCAGAAGATTTGGTAAATCGCATCAAGGTACTGCTCCCAGTCACCGCCATAGTCAGAAAATAGCTCCAGTTCGGGTAGCCACTCGGGTGTTCCATCCATGGTCAAATCCTGCTGTTCCAAATCAAAAGATTGAACTTGAGCTCTCGCATCATGGTGTTGAGTGTCAGGCGATAACCACTGCGCTGCCTGATTCTTGCGATGAGAGCTTCTTTGGCACTGTTTCCGGATAATTCGCGGTGTAGGTAGGAAAGGGCCCCTATCAGCAAGTCCGCTATCTGCAGGTGTTCGACTTCATGGGAGTGGACCCTTTTTACGTCTGCAATCATTCTGCGCGAGAAGTCGTAAGCGTTGGTGCATAGAATGTCCTGAAGTTTCTCGACCTTCTCATGGCCCAGGGTATCTTTGATGTCAATGTAGACGTAGTAGCGCGAATCCGGGTCAAAGATGGTTTTTAGCATGGTGAAATACATCTTGTAGTACCACTCGTCGTGGTCCTGCTGATGCCTTTCATGGTCCAGCACACTTTTGTCTGGAATGACCAGGCCGCGGAAATGCAGGTCGTCGTCATCGAAAAAGTAATCAACGATGTCCTGATAGAAGGCCAGCTTCGACGGGCTCACCTTGGTCCATTTGATTTCAAAATCCCGTTCGAGGCCGTGCTTCTGTTTGATTTCGCGAATCCGCTCGGCAATTTCCAGCCGTTTGTCTTTCGGGCACCAGACCGCGCCCAACACCATCGCCTTCTGGCGGTCATTTTCCAAATGGCAGGATTCGTCGCAGTAGACGTTGTATTCGATGGTCATGCTGAAAGTCCTTTTTCAACAACGGCCTCGGCCAGTTGGCAGCGGGTTTCGCTGGCTTGGTTTATCCGCTCCTTGAGCTGGTCGCAGAGGGCCATGAGTTCATCGACTTTTTGGACGATGCGGTTTTGTTCGGTCAGCGGAGGTAACGGAATTAGAGTGTTGGCAATTTTCCCAGTGTTGAGATTTGGCTGGGCGCCTCCAGCTGCGACTTCACGAATCTCGTCATAAAGCTTTATAAAACATAGCTTTATATATCGCCTGTGGCTTTCATCTTTTATTATCGGTTGGATTGCTGCGCAGGCCTGATTCGTTCCAGCTGCAACTTTAAGTTCAGTTATCTGGCCCCGCGTCTTCCCTTGGCCATACATGGCGACTATCAATGTTCCGGCCGGATAGATTGAGATGTTGGTTTCCTTTACTGCGAGACTGGAAACGCGCTCTTTTGTGTCGCAGATAAACGCCTGACTTGTCTCCCCGCTGGTTACCCATGGGTATTCTGGTGGCGAATAATAGTCTGGACGACCTCTTGAGGGGGTCGCTCCGGTGCCAATCAGGGTAAACCTGCCAAGTTTTTCCCATCTCCATCCCTTTGGTAAATCATAAGGGAAGCTTCCTTCGACCATAGCTAACGCTTTGGGTTTCCTGATAGTGCCTTCGCTAACTCGTTGGCCTATTTCTTTGTCTATGCACTTGAGAAGATGGCTGGCAGGCTCATCTTCATCATCCTGCTCCACCAACCGCCCCATCACCGCCAGTTGCAGGATGGTCTGCTTGAGCTTGTCGATGCTCTGTTCGGTGGTGAACAGGGTATCGAAGTGGGCGGCGAGGCGGGCCCAGTTGTCGGCAAGTTCGGTGGCATTTTCGGATTGGGTGAGGGTGCCGAGCAGGGTGTCCACGAGGGTTTCGTGGGCTTCGAGTTGGTCGCTGGTTTGCTGTTCCAGCCGATCGCAGAGGGCCATGAGTTCATCGACTTTTTGGACGATGCGGTGTTGTTCTTCTATTGGAGGGACCGGCACAAGCAAGTTGTCCAAGGCTTTTTTGTTCAGGTTGTTTATTCCAATTCCTTTTCCTGACGCTTGTGCCTGTTGTCGATACGTTGGTGTGGTCGTAAAGAAGCCTAAATACAAACTGAGCTTTTTCCCCAGCGGTCTTATAACAGCGCAGAAAGCCCCGAAAGTGGCATGAATTTCACTACTGGCCTGGGCCGCTTTACCAACGAGGTTCGCAGAACCGCTAGACATCGCTATGAGGATGTCTCCCTCGGTAATCAGCTGCCTCTTGTTTATAAGCTCGAGTGGCACATAGACAACCGACTCATCAGTGATTGTCTCTTGTATGTTATTCGCGCGAAGTAGCGCAACATGCTCGTCTCTTGGTTGCTCCGATACTTGATGTTTTTTGTATGTGACTCCTCGAATAACTTCGGCAAGCTCGCCCATTCGGCACCACTCCCAGCCCTCAGGCAAGCGGTAAGGGGCATCAGCGTTTGCGATGTCATAGAGTTTGGTCTGCTTTTTCAGATTACCCTCATCAACAAGCTTTTCTCGATGACTATGTATTTCATCGACGAGGATAGAAGCTGGAGTATCACAAGATTCCTGTTCAATAAGTTGGCCTCTTACGGCCAGCTCCAGAATCAATTCCCGCAGCTTCTTAATCCCGGTCAGCTCAACTTTGCCATTAGCCCCGCGGCCACTACTGGACTTCTTCGTGACCGCTCCGGTCCACAGATCCAAGTGTTCGGTAATCAGCTCCCGCGCACTCACGCCTCACCTCCGTCGGTGTTCTCATCGCGGTTGTGCGAAAGTGCATCGGCCAGGATATCCCGCAGCTGGTGGCGGATTTCCTGAATTTCGGCCTGTTGTTGTTCGTACTTGGCCAGCAGTTCGCCCGGGTCGTGGCTGACTTGCTCCCCTTGGTGGGGGTTCTTGATGTCCAGGTTGTAGTTGCGGGCCATGATGTCGTCGATGGACACTTTCCAGGCCTGCTCGGTTTCCACCCGGCTGGCAAAGCCGTCGGCCTCGGTGCCCCACCAGTCGATTTCGGTCTGGAATTCGGAGAACTTCATGGGCTTGGTTTTGCTATAGCTCTTGTAGCCTTCCGGGTAGGGGTGGTCGTAGTACCACACGGTTTCTGTGGGCTTGCCCTTGGTGAAGAACAGCAGGTTGGTCTTGATGCCAGTGTAGGGGTTAAACACGCCGTTGGGCAGGCGCACGATGGTGTGCAGATTGCACTCTTCCAGCAGCTTTTCCTTGAGCCGGGTTTTCATGCCCTCGCCGAACAGGAAGCCGTCTGGCAGCACCACGGCGGCGCGGCCACCGTCGCGCAGCAGGTGGATGAACAGGGTCATGAACAGGTCGGCGGTTTCCCGGGTGCGGAAGGCGCTGGGGAAGTTGGTTTCAATGCCGTCTTCTTCCATGCCGCCGAAGGGCGGGTTGGCCACAATCACGTCTACCCGTTCTTTCGGGCCCCAGCTGATGAGCGGGCGGGCCAGGGTGTTGTCGTGCTTAATCTGGTCCGGCACCTCGATGCCGTGCAGAATCATGTTGGTGGTGGCCAGCAGGTGCGGAAGAGGCTTTTTCTCTACACCGTGAATGCTTTTCTGCAGGGTTTGTTCGTCCTGCGGGGTGCTGACGTAATTTTTGCGCTTGTGCTCGATGGTGCAGGTGAGGAAGCCGCCGGTGCCGCAGGCCGGGTCCATGACCTTCTCGTTTAGCTTTGGGTCTACCCGGTTAACCATGAACTCGGTTACCGCCCGCGGGGTGTAGAACTCGCCAGCGTTTCCGGCGCTTTGAAGGTCTTTGAGGATTTGCTCGTACATATCGCCGAGTTCGTGGCGCTCGGCGGATTTGTTGAAGTTGATGCCATCCTGCAGCTTGTTGATGACCTGGCGCATGAGCTGGCCGGACTTCATGTAGTTGTAGGCATCCTCGAATACGTTGCGGATAACCACGCCCCGGTAGTCGTTACCGGCCGGCTCCAGGTTCTGCAGGCCGGGGAACAGGGTGTTGTCGATGAAGTCCTTGAGCTCATCGCCGGTCATGCCCTCCGGGTCGGCCGCCCAGTTGCGCCAGCGCAGTTTCTCTGGAATCGGGGAATTGTAGTCGTCGTAAATCAGTTCCCATTCCTGTTCCCGGTCGTCGAAAATTTTCAGGAACAGCATCCAGACCAACTGGCCGATGCGCTGGGCATCGCCGTCTACGCCAACGTCTTTGCGCATGATGTCCTGGATGGATTTGATGGTGGTGCTGATAGACATAGGTGTTCAGTTCCTGAGTAAACGGAGTGGCGATAAACAAAAATCAGATCAGGGTGTTTGCCGGTACAGCTCGTCTTCCAGATCTCGCACGGCTTCGGTGTAGCCTGGCTTGCCGCCAAAGGCATCCACCAGTTCCATCAGTGAGCCAATCTGGCTGAATGGCGCTAGGGTGAGGATTTTAACATCCTCGATGGGCTCGATGCCGTCGTCTGTGTACTTGTCCAGCAGGGCGTCCAGCACCTGTTTGCTGGCACCCTCGTATTTGCTGAAGTAGTTCTGTTTACGCACCTGTTCGGCCCTTTCCTTTCGACTAAGGGGCGGCTGGTCGTAAACGATGTGGCAGATGACATCGAAGGGATCGGGCTCGGCGCCCAGTTTCTTGCGGACATCCTTGATGAGGTCGTCCCAGATGACACCTTGCTCGGCCAGTTCTTCAATGATGGCCTGTTTGCGCTCGGCCTGGTTCCAGCCTTTGAGGAAGTCGGTGAGGGTGGCGTACTGTTCTTTCACTTTCTTGCGGGTGAAGTCCTTCAGGCTTTCAGTGATGAGCTTGCCGTCCGGGCCCAGGTATTGGACTCGTTCGGCGATCACGCTGACTTCCACATCGCCTACCACGTACTTCACCCGTTTGGTCTTTTCCTGGTCGTCGGACGGCCAGGCCGGTTGGCTGTCGTCGCGGTGCCAGGTTTCGCCGGGCTCGATTTCGTAACCTTCGGCTTCCTCACTTAACGGCAGTTCAGTGGCATCGGGTTCCAGCGTTTCCTGTTCGTCGTCCGGCACGACCGATTCGCCGGCCTTGGGCTCATAGACTTTCACCGGGTCGCCGTCGAACGCCGGGTCTGCGAACAGCTCGGTGGCCTTCTTGAAGTCCAGAATGGTGAACCAGTGCTTGTTGTAGTCGTCGTTGATGCGGGTGCCACGGCCGATGATTTGCTTGAACTCGGTCATGGACTGGATGCGCTGGTCCAGCACGATAAGTTTGCAGGTTTGGGCGTCTACACCGGTTGTCATCAGTTTGCTGGTGGTGGCGATGACGGGGTAGCGCTCTTCCGGGTTGATGAAGTTGTCCAGCTCGGCCTTGCCTTCCTGTTCGTCTCCGGTAATGCGCATCACGTATTTGCGGTTTTCTTTTACGCGCAACGGGTTCAGGTTCACCAGGGCCTGGCGCATGCGTTCGGCGTGGTCGATGTCTTCGCAGAAGACGATGGTTTTCTGATAAGGGTCGGTCTGCTCGAGAAATTCGGTCACTGTCCGAGCCACTATTTCGGTGCGCTTTTCCAGAACCAACTGCCGGTCGAAGTCTTTCTGGTTGTAGATGCGGTCTTCGATCAGCTCACCGTGTTTGTCGGTTTGGCCCTTGCTGGGGCGCCAGCCTTGCAGGTCGCGGTCTAGGTCGATGCGCACGACTTTGTAGGGGGCGAGAAAGCCGTCTTCGATGCCTTGCTTCAGGGAGTAGGTGTAAACCGGCTCGCCGAAGTAGTCGATGTTGGAGACTTCCCTGGTTTCCTTGGGAGTAGCGGTCAGACCGATGTGGGTGGCCGCCGAGAAGTATTCCAGAATCTGGCGCCAGGCGGAGTCCACAGAGGCGCTGCCCCGGTGACACTCGTCGATAACCACGAGGTCGAAGAAATCCGGGGAGAACTGCTTGTAGATGTTCTGTTCGTCTTCACTGCCGGTGACGGCTTGGTACAGCGACAGGTAAATCTCGTAGGATTTGTCTACCGTCCGGTTGGTGACCTTGGTCATGGCCTGGCCGAAAGGCTTGAAGTCGTTATTCTTGGTCTGGTCTACCAGAATGTTGCGGTCGGCCAGGAAAAGGATGCGTTTCTTCTGCTTGGACTTCCACAGCCGCCAGATAATCTGGAAGGCAGTGAATGTTTTGCCGGTGCCAGTGGCCATCACCAGCAGAACACGGTTCTGCCCGCGGGCCACGGCCTCTACGGTGCGGTTTATGGCGACGGTTTGATAATAGCGGGGCGTTCGGCCGCTGCCGTCATCGTAGTAGGGCTGTTCGACGGTTTGCCTGGCGTTCTGGTGGATGCCTTTATACTGGCAGTAAAGCTCCCAGAGGGTTTCCGGCGAAGGGAATTCGTCCAGGCTCAGGGTAGTTTCAGTTTTGCCGAACAGCCCGGTGCGGTCGTGGAACAGGAAGCCGTCGCCGTTGCTGCTGAAAACGAACGGGGCGTCCAGGGCATCGCTATAAGCCAGAGCCTGCTGCATGCCATCGCCCAGGCTGTGGTTGTTGTCTTTGGCTTCGATGATGGCAATGGGCATGTTCTTTTTGTAGCTGAGAACGTAATCCGCCCGGCGGCGCTTACCTCGGGTGTGCAGCCGGCCCCGCACGATGATGCGGCCAGCGGTGAACGAGACTTCCTCTCGCACTTGGCTGTGCATGTCCCAGCCTGCGTTCTGCAGGGCAGGGTTGATGTACTTGGTGCAGATGTCCCGCTCTGTGAGCTTTTTCTTGTCCATGCGCTCGCCGCCGTTACTTCTTGATTGCAACCATCTGGTTTTGCGTGGTTTTGTGGCTTTAGGTTAGCCCATATTGTTAGGTTGCAGAAGGTTTGTGTAGTTGATCACGCATGGCGCTTGCATTTCTTTAGTCGCAAGAGGTATTTTCCATAGCGCTCAGGAGAGCACAGGGATAGATAAGCGGACAAGGAAATGGAATCGTGTCCTACCAGTTATACGTTACCGGTGGTTACGGCTTTACCGAAAGGGTTTTGCCGTCGTTACTACACCCTTCCGACGCGGTGTCCATCGCACAGGACTATTTTTCACGCGGTTACCAGGGCGCTCACATAGAGCCACCTCCGGATGGGGGCTATCGCGCCCTTGAGCAATCATCCAGCAGTGAGCGCCAGGCAATACTGGATGCCTTGCAAAGCGGCCAACTGGTTCTGGGCCGCCTGGATAGCGCAGCCTTTGGCATTTTCACCGACCGCACAGCAAGTCCAGAGCACCTTCGCTCGGATTTGCCGGCACCCCTGGCAAACCGTTTGCGAGACCGCTGGCCCTCTGGAGCCATTGGCGGGCCTGCTGTCCGATCCGATTCCCTGCATGCGCCAGCCACTCAAGACTATCCGCTTACACCGGAGCCGGTCGCGGAGCCCTTGCCAGGCCAAGGCCCCTACAGCCTGACCATTGAGTATCGTTGGCCCGATGGCACCGGTGTAGCGAACCTACCTTTTGAGGTGGGTACGGACCTCGAGAGCGTGACTGGAGTTCTGGACCATCGAGGTGCTGCTTCGGTGGAAGGGCTGAATGGCCGGTTTGCAACTGTCAGGCTGGGCTCAAGCGCTACGGATGATATGGTCCGGCAAGAACGCAAGGCAATCATAGCCGGTCTGCAACGCCTGCTGGAGCAGGAAAGGAAGGACACCGAGGCCCGGGAAACGGTCTACCAGCAGATGCCTCGCTATGAAAAGGCTCTGGTGAACACCGGAGCTGTGTTTCAGGGCGCTTATGATGCAGGGATTGGTCTGTTTGATTTTGTGGTTGGCGTTAGTGATTTGGCGCATCCAACCAAAGCGCTGATGGATGGGCTCAAATCGGCATGGTCTGCAAATCAAGGTAACGGAGCCAATAGCTGGTACGAAAGCTTCAACAGCCTGTATGACGACAAGCGTCGGGAGCGTTGGGTGCGAGCAATTGGGTTCTCGCCCTCCGACATCAGCCGGGAAGACATTGCAAAAGCCTATGAGTTGGCCAGTCTGGTTATGACGGATGCTCAGCTAAGCGCTGCTCTGAAAGACTTTGTGACCGATTATGCCGCCATTCAACATCACACTGAGTATGCCTACATTGGCGGAGCGATAGCGTTTGAACTGGTATTGGCTGGTTTGCTGGCGGCAACCACATTGGGAGCGGGTAATGCAGCGCAGGCATCCAGCCGTATTCGCCATGCTCGGATTCTGGCCGGGCTCGGGCCGGCATTCGGGCGATTTGCCGAGGCCCTTAAACTCCAGGGGTTGCGCAAGATCTGGCGCGATTTCGACCTGAACAGGAAAAAACGTTTTGAGGCTGAAGCATCACCTCGTCCAAAGGGCGTGGACCCCGATCCCGTCCAGCTAAGCACTAGGCCAGGGAAAGTGCTGCCCAGGTCCTTTGACGAGGCAAAGAAGCTTTTAGCTGATGCGCGAAATTCCATCATCGCCAATGGCAAGGCCCCGTCGCCCAAGTACACGCAGGAACAACTGCATCAAATCGCTCAAGAGGGGTTTGCAGACGAGAAGTTCATTGTCCGCTTGGTAGAAGAGCCCCATGTGCATCGAAACGGCCCCCTCAACGGAACCTTGGGTAAGGAAGGTCCGGCCGGTGTGCAGATCTGGTCCACGAGTTTTGATCAGACAGCTCACTTGGATACAGATCCCAAATTGATCACTGAAGCGATGGGTGTGAACTACAAGCCAGATGCCAAGTACAAGCTGGCGATCATTGATCAGGCAGATGCGGTTAAGTATGCGGATGCTGAGACGATTGTTCCCACATACGGAAATCTCACGAAGTTTGTTGAGGATAAGTTGCCGGGAAAAGTTGAAAATCCTGCTTTGACGAGGGAGGTTATGACGCCGGAATATTCGCGGGAGTATGAGGCGCTGATCAGGGGCATGCCTGATGATGCGTGGGTTAGCGCAAAATTACGAAAGCAGTACCTCGCTGATAACGGTGTTGTTGGAAATGAAAAAGCGCTTTTTGATGCTCGCTTTAGTATTCAGGACAACACGGGCGCCAATGAGCATTTCACTGGCAACGGTCTAACCAAAACTACCAGTTCAACTGCAAATAAACCAATTTACGGGACCGTTGAAGCATTTAGTCTGCACAAAAATCCCAAAACATTCCGGCAAATGACTGGCATGGAAGGTAGCGGTGCCCAGTGGGTCGAGCTGGTGGACCTTGAACCGATTAATTTTGGAGCTTAAAAATGGCATATCCTAAGTTGCCTGAGTGGCCGATCATAGACCCTGACAGTCCTCCGGAGGGCTATGTAAAAGTGGCTCACCACGAAGATAAAGATCGGAATAGTATTCCCTGGGATTTCTTTGTGTCGGATGGATATTTGTTGTTAGTCAGCAAGGAATGGATTCAGTATGGAGGCAAACCGGGCAGGTTTATTACCGAACAATATGAGTATCCTATTGAAGTCGCTCGCTGGTTTGTAACGACTATTTCTCGTTTCTTTCTGGAGCCAGGGCATCCGAATGCGGTACCTCGAGGTGAGATTACCATTGAGGAGAAGGTTGGCGGGGAAATCTTGGGCGTTACCCGGGGGGCTCAGTACGGTAGTATCCCTAAGTCGATTCCTGGTTACTCGTTAGATAACCTTAATCGCTTTGAGCATACGTCTTTGGGACCCGACGACAACTGGTGCCAGATGTTCAAAATGGGTGATCCGTGGTTGTTTGAGCAAGGCCTGCTGGATGTTTTCAAAGACGTCGCGGAACGGCATGAGAAAGGAGAGTTCTAGAAAGGGACTGCAATGCTCCAGAAACAACAAAACCCGCACAAGGCGGGTTTTGTCAGAATTCTTAATGGTGCCCGGAGGTGGAATCGAACCACCGAGACCCTATCCAATCCTTTAAGGCAATGGTATTCAGAGTTTGTCGTATTTGAAATAGTCGCCCTCTGTACCAGTTTTCTGTACACACTCTGACCCAATGGCTGATCTTCTTTCTTCCGTTGTTTGTATATTTTTATGGCTATGGCTAGAATTCAGTCGACGGAGGGCTCTGGCTATGTGGATCAAAAAATTACTTGCCATGGGGTATGGCGAGCAAGCTGGAAGTGAACGGAGTGATGCCCATAAGCACTACTCTGTCTCAGGCAATGGAGTTGCTTACCGTAAGGCTTCAGACTATCTGAGCGATGAGCGGGTCAACTCCTTTCTCAAGAGGGCTGAAAAAGTCGCTGTCAAACAGTGACCCAGCTCAGTCTCATAATCATCCCGCTAATTGCCGGTTATTCGTGGGCAAATAGCTGGCATCTCTCTCGCTACCGCATCGCTCGGTCAAACGGGTACACCCTTTACTTCTCTGCCGCTCTTTACGGCGTAGCGATTCTCGTTATGGCTGGCCTTACCCTCATGCTGCTCACCGCATGGGAGGTGGGGTTTGTTGAGTACCTGGCCCAGGTATCGGGCCTTCTTGGCTTGAGCCCATCTGTTGGGAGTTTTGGACTACAAGTTGCCGCACTTTTGCTGGTGACCATCTTGTATGGAATCGTCGGCGGGCATCTCTTGAATCTACTGACTGGAACACATTGGCCGTACAAGCTGGCGATCAAGAATGCGGACTTCGAACGATTGGTCCTGCGGGCTATCGAGCGTTCTTTGCCGATGTTGGTGACCCTTGAAAACGGGAAAGTGTATGTCGGGTATGTGATCAGGACGATCGATCCCTTGGCGGATGAAAAGGAGCTGAGACTCTTGCCCGTATTCTCTGGATTCCGGTCACCGGAAACCGGGCAGGTAACTTTCAGCACCAACTACTCAGAGGTTTTAGTCGAGATCTCCGAGGACGATAGTGAGGATAGTGAAGACGAGGACGGAGGAGCGCTGGGCCATTTGTATCCTGGTGACTTTGAAGTGGTGATCCCGGTTTTGAAGATCGTCACATCGACGCTCTACGATGATGAGGCCTACACTCGTTTTCAGAATAGGCAGTCTGAGCCTGGCTATCAGTTTGAGATCCGAGAGGCATGAAGCCCCATTCCCTTTGAGTATCCGGCATTAGCTGTATGAACGCACCACCGTCCTCGTTGGATGTGGTGGCAGTTGGAGCAGACGTGAACCGGGCGAGACCGGCGCAGATGAGTTGATGGGGCACTGCGTTGAAGTTGGCTACACCTGACAAGCTAAATGTGGTGGGAGCGGATGGGACGAAGTCCCACTTTCAGTGGGTCTTATGGTTGTTCCATAAGATGATCACTATTTCTTTATCACCATCAGATATTTCCTAGTCTGGTCTTTCTCCAAGAGACCAGCATCAAGTGATCTTGTGGTTACCCCAGTAGCTGATAACACAAGACTGCTTGATGCTTCCGGGGGGCAATGAGCACTATACCGGTAACGGACTGACCAAAACGATCAGCTCTAGTGCAGACCAGCCGTTGTATGGCGCCGTTGAGGCATTCAGTTTACACAAGAGTCCTAAAACTTTCCGGCAGATGGCAGGTATGGACGGTGGCACTCAGTGGGTGGAGCTTGTGGACCTTGAACCGCTTAACTTTGGAGCTTAATGATGGCGCATCCGAAACTACCTGAGTGGCCAATTATCGACCCAAACAATCCTCCAAGTGGATACCTGGAAGTAGCATGTGTAATGGACCCAGAATTAACGTCGGCCCCGTGGCACTTCTATGTGTCGGGTAACCATTTGCTTATTGTTAGGAAAAAATGGGTTCAATTTGACGAAAATGATCCGGGAGAGTTTGTCTCAGGCCAATATGAGTATCCCATCGGAGCCGCTCGCTGGTTTCTCGAAACTCTGGACCGTTTTTTCTTGGAGCCAGACCATCCAAATGCTGTTCCTCTTGGCGCAATCACAGTAGAGGAAGACGTTGACGGGGAAACGCTGGGTGTTACCCGAGGTGCGCAATATGGCAGTGTATTGAAGGGTATACCAGGATATTCATTGGATAACCTGAATCGTTTTGAGCACACCTCTTTTGGCCCCAGTACAAACTGGTGCCAGATGTTCAAAATGGGCGATCCTTGGTTGTTTGAGCACGGTTTGCTAGACGTATTCAAAGATATCGCCGAGCGTCACGAACAGGGCGAGTTTTGATAAGCAGCTGATCGGCAGTGTGGCGATTTATCATGGGTCGAATTCAACGCTTTAAACGGATGCAGTATGAGGCTTAAGAATGGCGTACCCGAAACTGCCAGAGTGGCCGATTATTGACCCTGAAAACCCTCCCGAAGGGTATTATCGTGTCGCCAAGGTAATGAATCCGGAGGACGACACTGCGCCCTGGCATTTTTTTGCTGTGGGGCGTCATCTAATATTTGGTCAGAAAGTTTGGGTTCAGCTGGGTGATGATGACCCAGGCGAATTCGCAACCGCGCAGTATGAATTCCCGATAGGTGCTGCCAGATGGTTTGTAGAGACGCTTAAGCGCTTTTTTCTCGAACCGGATCACCCGAATGCTGTTCCCCGTGGTGCTATCACTATCGAGGAGGAGGTTGACGGTGAAATGCTGGGCGTTACCCGAGGAGCTCAGTACGGTAGCATGCTAAAAGGGATACCGGGTTACTCGCTGGATAACCTGAACCGCTTCTCTCACACGTCCGTTCGAGTCAGCACAAACTGGTGCCAGATGTTCAAAATGGGCGATCCGTGGTTGTTTGAGCAAGGCTTGCTGGATGTCTTCAAAGATATCGCGGAACGGCACGAGAAAGGTGAGTTCTAGAAAAGGGTGGACACTTCGTGGACGCCAGAAACAACAAAGCCCGCACAAGGCGGGCTAAGTCATTGAATTCGTGGTGCCCGGAGGCGGAATCGAACCACCGACACGGGGATTTTCAATCCCCTGCTCTACCAACTGAGCTATCCGGGCGTGTTGAGCTGTGTGCTGCAACGGGGCGCTATTAAACCGGTTTAGGGTTTGGGAGTCAAGGCCGGCCGGCAAAAATTTTCGGAAGTTTTTGCCGGTTGTTCAGGCCTTGATCAATCGTCCTATTTTTCAGGTGGTACGTAGCCTTCGGCCTGGTCGAACGGCTCGTTGTTGAAGAACCGGTCCATCTGCGCCTGCAGGTATTTCCGGTTGTTCACGTCCATCAGGTTCAGGTGTTTTTCGTTGATCAGCATGGTCTGCTGGTTCTGCCATTCTTCCCAGGCCAGTTTGGACACGTTCTCGTAGATATCCTGGCCTTTGGGGCCGGGCATCGGGGGCATGGCCAGGCCTTCCAGTTCTTTCTGGTACTTGCGGCAGAATACAGTGCGGCTCATGTCGGCTCCTGTGCTGAGGTCAGTATGCCGGCATGATAACAGACCATCCGGCACCTTGGCTTGGTTACAGCAGGGTGGCTTGCTCGGGTTCCGTCAGCAGGGTTCGGATCGGGGCAGGCAGTCCCAGGCTGAGGGCTTCATCCCGGTGCAGCCAGCGCAAGCGGTCGGAATCGCCAACCTGGGTGTTGCCGGCCAAGGGCAGGCGTACCGGTTGTATGTGCAGATGATAATGACTGAAGGTGTGGCGAAAACCGCTGATGGGTTCCGGGCTGTGGCAGTTCAGCCCGAGCTCCCTGGCACAGGCGTCCTGCAGTTCATCTGCGCCATAGGCCGGGTCAAGTTCGGGCAGGCTCCACAGGCCGCCCCAGATGCCACTGGGTGGCCGGCGTTCCAGTAAAATTCGGCCCTCTGCGTCTTCCAGGATCAGCATCCAGGTGGTTTTTTCCGGTTTTTCCTTCTTGGGCTTTGAACCGGGGTACAGGCGAATCTCGTCACGGGCGTAGGCCAGGCAGCCATCCTTCACGGGGCAGGCCTCACACCCGGGTTTGCTGCGGGTACACACCATGGCGCCCAGGTCCATGATCGCCTGAGTGTAGTCTTTGATTCGGGCTTCTGGCGTGTGGCTCTCCGCGTGCACCCAGAGCTGGTTCAGCACGGCAGTCTGTCCCGGCCATCCGGGCACGGCGTGGTAGCGCGCCAGCACGCGTTTTACGTTGCCATCCAGGATGGTTGCGCGTTTTTCAAAGGCCTGGGCGACAATGGCGGCGGCGGTAGAGCGGCCAATTCCTGTGAGGCTTTCGAGTTGCTCCTGGTCGGCCGGGAATTCGCCGTCGAACTCATCCACTACCTGTTTTGCGGCCTTGTGCAGGTTGCGTGCCCGAGCGTAATAGCCCAGGCCGGACCAATGGCCGAGCACATCATCGACTGGCGCGGAGGCGAGGGCGTGCACATCGGGAAAACGGGCCATGAACGCCTCAAAGTAGGGAATCACCGTGGTTACCTGGGTTTGTTGGAGCATGATCTCCGACACCCACACCCGGTAAGCGTTGCGGTTGTGATGCCACGGCAGGTCGTGCCTGCCGTGTTGGTCGTACCAGCGAAGCAGTTTGTCGGCAAAACGGTCCGGCATCAGTTGAACAGTCCCTTCAGGGCGTCCTTCACCTTCTCGCCGGCATCCTCGCCCAGCTTCTCTTTCAGTTTTTCCTGCACCTTCTCTTCTGCTTTTTCTTTGGCGCGATCCACTTCTTCGCGGGCTTTCGCCTTGGCAGCGTTGGCCGCAATGTCTTTCAGGGTATCCCGGAAGCGGGAGCCGTCAAACGAACACAAGCCGGCCGGGTCTTCGGCGAAGTTGCCCCGGCATTCCACCGGAATGACCACGTTTTCCACATACTCGGTCACGCGACAGGCTTCGTCCCGGTGAATTTCACCAACTATGCGCAGGCCGAGTTCGTAGTCCAGGTCGGTTTGCTCAAGATTAACGGTGCCGTTTCCCTCAAGGCGCATGCCCGCAAGCGCCGCGACCAGATCGGTGTTGTTCAGGGTGTTACCGTCGATTTTCAGTGTGCCCCGCATGTCGTTGAATGGTGTAGTCGTGCCCCAGTCGGTAGTCGTCAGGGATTCCTGGTTGGCAAGGGCGATACCCTGGCAGGCCATACGGGTCAGGTTCATCTGCCGGAACTCGCCTTCGGCCAGGTTAAAGCTGATCTCGCCGTTGGCGTTTTCACGCAGGGCAGAAATCCGGTTGCCAGTGGTATCGACAGCCACTTTCAGATTGGCACCACCAGAGAGCATGTCTACCTCGGCCAGATCGGTTAACAACGGCAGGGTCTGTACGTTGGTCACGTCCGAGCGGATTCGCCATTTCGGGTTGTCGGTACGGGCGTCGATGGTGGCGTTGGCGCCAAAGCTGCCGTAATAGAGCTTGCCGCTGAATTCGTCTACTTGCAGCAGTCCATCTTTGGCGGTGGTGCTGGCGGCGATGTCGTTGATGGTGAGGTTGCTGACAATCAGCTCGCCCAGGCCGAAATCAATGTCCAGCAGCAGGGTGCGCAGGGTCTCCAGTGGCAGCAGGTCGGTTTCAGGCTGTGATGCCCCAGCTGTTTGAGTGTTGCTGTCGGTCTGTGTGTCCCCGTTGCCTACTCCTTGCGAATCGCCTTCGGCCGAGGGCGGCAGGTAACGATCAGCATTCAGCTTGTCACCCTCTAGGTCGAACACCAGCCCACCTGTGGCGAGGTTATAGCTGCCGCCACCGTTGAAGCGGGTATCATCCAGGGTAATGACAAGGTCAGACAGCGCGACAACGCCGGGCTCGCCACCCAGGTTGGTCGATAGCGCGATCGCTTTCAGTACCTCAGGGTCCGTGGTTTCAATGGCGGGTTGCCCCAGATTGTTGAGAAGCTCCTTCAGGGAAAACTCGGAAATCTCAATGCGACCGTCCAGAGCCGGTTTGTCGCCAAAGCCTTTTACATTCAGGTTGGTATTGAGGCTAAGATTGGCCAGGCTGGCGGAGAAGTCGCTCAGGGACGCGGTTTCGTTTTCCAGGTTGGCGGCCAGGGAACCGGCCAGTTCTGCGGTCACCGATTCGCCACCAAACGGCTCGCCCGACATATCAAATACCGCGTTCAGGCCAGATACCGCAAATTCGTTGAGCGCCTGGTTTGCCTGGATGCGGGCCTTGATGCTGCCGTCTACCGCAAACTGCGGCTGGCTGGTTTCAACGCGGAAGCGGATATCCAGGGGGAATTCGGAACCGAGGGTGATATCACTGGCGGTCACCGTGAAGTCTTCCAGCGTAACAGACTGCCCGGTGCTCAGATCGTTGTAGTGAACGCTGGCGTTACTGATTTCAACGTTCTCGACATTAAAGTTGAGAGCCTCACCGCTGGCGGATTGTGTCTCAGGCTCGGCTGTTTCCTGGGCGGGTTGTTGTTCGGCAGCAGCGGTGCCAGCCTCAGCGGTGGCGGTTTGCTCCCGCATTATCCGGGTCCAGTTGCCTTCGCCCTGCTCGTTAACTTCCAGGTGTGCATCCAGGCCACTCAGCAGGAAGGTGTTTACCTGTGGAGACATGGCAATCAGAGACCAGAAATCAATCTGGGCAATCAGTTGCTCCAGTGCGACAAACCGTTCGCCGTCCAGGTTGGCCTCAACCTGATTCAGCTCCAGGCCCAGGGGGATGAAAGACCAGCCAATGTCGCCCTCCAGCATCAGGTCCAGATTGGTCTGCTTCTCAACAGCCGCTTCAATCTGGGGTTTGTAATCGTTGGGGTTGATCACCGCAACCGCAATGGCGACGGCGGCCACTGCCAGTAACAGCAGCGCAATAACGGCGTAGATCGCATAGCGGATAGCTTTCATGGCTGGGTTCCTTTTCCTGTCGGCAGGCTGGTAGCCGGCGTTTTATTGCGTGAATAAAGCAAAGGATAACGCAGGGTTAGCAAATTAACAGTGCAGGAATATGACAATGCGGTAGTCTTGGGTCAAAATACACCCCCAACTTATCCGCCGGGGCAGCCAGCCCCGAGGCACAAATAAACATAAGAAGGAGTCGGCTGTGGCCATTACCGTATCGATTGAGCTGAACCGGGATCTGGAAATTCCGGCGAGCTATGATGAAGTCTTCGATCTGTTGGCAGACGTTCCCAAATCTGCCAGCCACTTCCCAAAAGTCGATAAACTGGTGGACCTGGGCGATAACGCCTACCGCTGGGAAATGGAAAAAGTGGGCGTCGACAAACACGCTATTCAATCGGTTTACGCCTGCACCTACCACGCTGACAAAGAGGCCGGCAAGATCACCTGGTCGCCCATCAAAGGCGAGGGCAACGGGGTTGTCAGTGGTTCCTGGACCCTGAGTGCCAAGGGCGACAACGCTACCGCAGTAAGATTCCAGACCAGCGCAGAGCTGACCGTTCCCCTGCCGAGCCTGCTCAAGCTGGCCATCAGCCCGGTGATCAAGCACGAGTTCAACAGCCTCGTGGACACCTACATGGCCAACCTGAAAAAAGCGTTCTGAGCTATCAGGGTGATTGATCCGGTTGCGGGACTCCAGTTGAGTTAACAGGTATAATCCGCAAACAAAGTTTACGGTAGCAAGCCAGTTTTCAACGGAGTCTCCATGGCCGAACGCAAGGCTCGGGTAGAACGCAATACCCTCGAAACCCAGATTACCGTCGAGATCAATCTCGATGGCACCGGCAAAGCCAATTTCGACACTGGTGTGCCTTTCCTTGAACACATGATGGACCAGATTGCCCGCCACGGCCTGGTGGATCTGGATATTACCTGCAAGGGCGACCTGCACATCGATGACCACCACACCGTGGAGGACATCGGCATCACTCTGGGCCAGGCCTTCAAGCAGGCTGTGGGCGACAAAAAAGGCATTCGCCGCTATGGCCACTCTTATGTGCCCCTGGATGAAGCTTTGTCACGCGTGGTCATCGACCTGTCCGGCCGCCCCGGTTTGCTCATGGACGTACCCTACACCCGCGCCAGCGTGGGCGGGTTTGACGTCGATCTGTTCGCAGAGTTCTTCCAGGGCTTTGTGAATCACTCCATGGTGACCCTGCACATCGACAACCTGAAGGGCAAGAACACCCATCACCAGATCGAAACCGTGTTCAAAGCCTTCGGTCGCGCACTGCGCATGGCGATTGAAATGGACGAGCGCATGGCGGGCATCACCCCGTCCACCAAAGGCGCCCTGTAACCGGTCACCGATAGGAATAGAACCACCATGAAGACCGTCGCCATCATCGACTACGGCATGGGCAACCTGCATTCCGCCCGCAAAGCCGTGGAGCACGTGGCCCCGGACTGCACCGTACTGGTTACAGACGATGCCGCCAAAATCCGTGAAGCTGACCGGGTGATTCTGCCCGGTGTAGGCGCCATCCGTGACTGCATGGCCGAAATGCACCGTTTGGGCGTGGTTGAGCTCGTCAAAGAAGTCTCCCAGGACCGCCCATTCCTCGGCATCTGCGTTGGGATGCAGGCCCTGATGGCCCGCAGCGAAGAAAACGGCGGTGTGGAAGGTATCGGCCTGTTCCCGTCTGAAGTTCGTTACTTCGGCGACAACCTCACCGAAAACGGCGAACGCCTGAAAGTGCCCCACATGGGCTGGAACCAGGTGTACCACACGCTGGACCACCCGCTCTGGCACAACATTCCGGACGGTGATCGCTTCTACTTTGTGCACAGCTACTACGCCGAAGCCGAAGGCAACGCCGATATGGCTGGCCGCACCCATTATGGTGTCGACCTGGCGGCAGCGGTGGCGAGAGACAACATCTTTGCAGTGCAGTTCCACCCTGAGAAAAGTGCCCGGGCGGGACTGCAGTTGCTGGAAAACTTTACGAACTGGACCGGAACATGCTGATTATCCCCGCTATCGATCTGAAAGACGGCAAATGCGTAAGACTGCGCCAGGGCCGCATGGAAGACTCTACCGTATTCGGTGACGACCCCGTCGACATGGCCACCAAGTGGGTCGACGCCGGTGCCCGCCGCCTGCACCTGGTTGACCTTAATGGCGCCTTCGCCGGCGAACCGGTAAACGGTGAAATCGTAAAGGCAATTGCAGTGAAGTACCCGAATCTGCCTATTCAGATTGGTGGTGGCATCCGCTCGGCGGAAACCATTGAGGCCTATCTGAAGGCTGGTGTTCAGTGGGTCATCATCGGCACCAAGGCGGTTAAAGAGCCTGAGTTTGTCACCGAAATGTGCAAGGAATTCCCCGGCCACATTATTGTGGGTCTGGACGCGAAAGACGGTCGCGTCGCCACCGACGGCTGGGCCGAAGTCTCTGAAGTCATGGCGGTAGATCTTGCCAAGCGCTTCGCCAACGACGGCGTATCCTCAATCGTTTACACCGACATCGCCCGTGACGGCATGATGCAGGGCGTGAACGTCGAAGCCACCGCCAAGCTGGCAGAGGAAGGTGGCATCCCGGTGATTGCGTCTGGCGGCGTTACCAACATGGACGACCTCAAGCGCCTGGCCACCGTTGCCGACACAGGTGTCATCGGTGCTATCACCGGCCGCGCCATCTACGAAGGCACTCTGGATGTGGCGGAAGCGCAAGCCTATTGCGACAGCCTGAAAAACTGAGGACTGACAATGGCATTGGCAAAACGCATCATCCCCTGTCTGGACGTCGACAAAGGCCGTGTGGTTAAAGGCGTGAATTTTGTCGATATCCGCGACGCCGGCGACCCGGTGGAAGTGGCCCGTCGCTACAATGAGCAGGGCGCGGACGAGATCACTTTCCTGGACATCACGGCCAGCAGCGAAAGCCGCGACACCACCTACGAAACGGTAGAGCGCATGGCGGCGGAAGTGTTCATCCCGCTGACCGTGGGCGGTGGCGTGCGCACCGTCGATGATATCCGCAAACTGCTCAATGCCGGAGCCGACAAGGTCTCCATCAATACGGCCGCAGTCTTCAATCCTGAGTTTGTGCGGGAGGCAGCGGAGCGTTTTGGCCGGCAATGCATTGTCGTCGCCATCGATGCCAAGCGCGTGAGCGCAGCAGGCGAGGAGCCGCGCTGGGAGATCTTTACCCACGGTGGTCGCAAGCCAACCGGGCTGGATGCCGTAGAGTGGGCGAAGAAAATGGTTGAGCTGGGGGCAGGGGAGTTGCTGCTGACCAGCATGGATCGTGATGGCACCAAGATCGGCTTTGATCTTGGCCTGACCCGTGCCATCAGCGATGCGGTAGTCGTACCGGTGATTGCTTCAGGTGGTGTCGGTGAGCTACAGCATCTGGCGGATGGCGTTACCCAGGGTGGCGCAGACGCGGTGCTGGCGGCATCCATCTTCCACTTCGGTCAGCACACCATCCCTGAAGCCAAAGCCTTTATGAAGGCTCAGGGCATCGAAGTCCGCGATTAATTGCTGCGTGCATAGGCAGGCCGAATGGCCTGCTTCTCACCTTCCGCAAACATCTCCCGATTACCGTTGCGCATGGCCCAGAGACCACTGACCGTGGCGATGGCAATGCCCTGTTCATCCAGCATCGGCAGGTGCTTCTCCAGATAATCCACGGTGACCTTGTGGGGGTGTCCGATACCAATGGCCGTGCCTTTTTCCCTGGCGGTCTGAATCAGCAGTTTGAACTGTTTGTCGACAAACTCTTCCGTCTGTTCGTGATCGAGAAACACATCGCGCGTCAGGCTCGGGATGTTGTAGGCATCGGCCACACTGCCGGCGATGGAATTGGCAATGGTGCGGCTGTCGACGAAATACACCGGGTAGCGGTCCAGCTCTTTCATGACCCAGTCCATGGGTTCCAGTTGCTGAGTAAGCAGGCTGCCCATGTGATTGTTCACACCGCTGACAAAGGGAATGGACTGCAGTGCCCGGCGCAGGGTGGTGGTGATGGTCGGCTCGTCCATATCCGGTGTCAGTCCGCCCGGGCCGAGACCGAAGTTGCGGGTGTTGGCCATCGGGGCGTGCAACATGATTTCCTTGGATTGGGCGTGGGCCAGCTTCGCCAGGGGAACTGTGTGGCGCCGGTAGGGCAGGAAGGCCAGTGTCAGGGGCTGGTCAAGCTTTGCCAGTCGCTCGCCCTCGTAACGATTGTGGCCCATGTCATCAATAATGATGGCAATGGTGGGCTGCTGGGGTTCACCCGGCCCTGACGCAAACGCAGCGACAGGGCTGATGGCCAGAAGGGCCAGCAGCGTGAGGGTAGAGCGTAAAGTCACTGGGCGTTTTCCTGCGGCTTGCTGTCGTTCTTCCGGTTAAGGATGTGCAAGCCTTTCAGCAGGTTCAGGGCCGACCGCAGCTGATAGTCCCGGTCGGCAGCAGAAGCCTGTGCTTCCGCAGCCTGTTCTCTGGCCTTACGGGCTTCCTCCTCATTCTCCCCCTCAAGATGACCGCTCAGGTCGGCTTCGGTGAAGAATGGCCTGCTGTCGAGCTCTTTCAATTCTGCCGGGCGCACCTCGATGTCCGGCTTGATGCCGGTGGCCTGGATGGAGCGACCATCCGGCGTGAAATAACGGGCTGTGGTCATTTTGATGGCGTGGGTCTCGTCCAGCGGTATGACCGTCTGGACACTGCCCTTGCCGAAGGACTGGGTGCCCATCACCACGGCGCGTTCATGGTCCTGGAGCGCGCCGGCAAGGATTTCCGACGCGGAAGCAGAGCCACCGTTGATTAGCACGACAATAGGTGTGCCAGCCATGACGTCGCCGGGCTTGGCACTGAAGCGCAGGCGTGAACTCTGGATACGGCCTTCGGTGTAAACAATCAGGCCTTCGTCCAACAGGGCATCCGCGGTCTCTACGGCAGCTTGCAACACACCGCCGGGGTTGTTGCGAAGGTCAATGATCAGGCCGTCCAGATCGTTGCCGTGTTCGTCTTCCAGATCGCTGAGGGCTTTCAGGAACTGCCGGCCAGTCTCGGCCTGGAATTGCGTAATGCGGACATAGCCGTATCCGTTATCGATCATCCGGGATTTAACGCTGGTGACTTTGATCACATCCCTGGTGACATCAATCTCGATAGGCGCACTTTCGCCCTCGCGCATGATGGTCAGAGTAAGCACCGTGCCGGGCTTGCCGCGCATCAGGTTGACGGCTTCTTCCAGCGACATTCCCTTCACCGGCTTTTCGTCCAGCTTGATGATCAGGTCGCCAGCTTGAACGCCCGCTTTCTGGGCCGGGGTGTCGTCGATGGGGGAGATGACTTTGACAAAGCCGTTCTCCATGCCCACTTCAATGCCAAGCCCGCCAAATTCGCCGGAGGTACTTTCTTCCAGTTCCTCGTAATCTTTGGGGGCCAGATAGGTAGAGTGAGGGTCCAGGTCGGACAGCATGCCCTTGATGGCGCTCTCGAGCAGTTGGGTGTCGGAGACATCTTCCACGTAGGCGTCTTTGATGCGGCTGAACACTTCGGTGAACTTGCGCAGGTCTTCCAGCGGCAGTTGTTCTTCCGGGTCAGGAAGTTTCAGTTCAACCCGCTCGCCACTCTGAATGGAGTCCAGAATCTGCTGGGTCTGAGCGTCCTGGTCCTGTGCCAGGGCCAGTCCGGAGGCTGTGAAACAACAGGTGGCAAGAATCATGGTGCGCAATGGCGAGGTCTTGAGTGTACTTCTGGCCCGTTTCATTCACATATCCTGTTTTGTTTCCAATAGTTGGACTGGTTCCTGACCCGGACAGTATGGCGCCCGCAACGCCGTTTGTCAGCCCTGTTATGGCTTGCCCAGCCAGCTCCTTGGGTTCACGGGTTTGCCGTTGCTACGTACCTCGAAATACACGGCCGGGTCTTCGGTGCCGCCGGTGCGTCCGGCCAGGGCAATGGTCTCGCCCGGGCGCACCCAGTCACCGGGGGTTGTGAACAAGCTGCTGCTGTGGCCGTAGAGGGTCATGTAGCCATCGCCGTGATCAATGATGGTGATCAGCCCGAATCCACGCAGCCAGTTGGCAAATACCACCCGGCCATAGTGCACGGCCTTGATCTCTGCCTCTTCGGCGGTATTCATCAGAATGCCGTTACGGCGTAGTTTGCCATCTGCGTACATGGCGCCGTAATTGCTGACTATCCGCCCTTTTGCGGGCCAGGGCAGCTTGTCGCGGCGGGATTTGAACGGACTGGATTCGTTCGGGGCCGGAATGCTGGCAATGGCCTGCTGCACCTCTTTCAGCAATTGCTCCAGGCGCTGGCGATCGGCTTCCAGGGATTGGCGCTCGCTACGGCGGTTCTGGATGTCGTCATTCAGGGCGGCCAGTGTTCTGGCCCGATCCTGCCGGCTCTGGGTCAGTTGCTGCTGGCGCTGTTCCAGATCGGCTTCGGTCTTGGCCAGTTCGGTGCGGGTGGCCTGAACGGCGGCGCGGGCGGCTTTCAGTTCCTGAAGGCTGCGCTGGAACGCTTCCAGGCGGGAGACGGTATTCTTGCTCAGGTATTCGTAGTAGGTGAGGGTGCGGGCAACTTCGCCGGGCTCAATCTCGTTCAACAATACTTTCAGAGCCGGCGCGTCGCCTTCCATCCAGGCTGCCCGGATCTGTAGTTTCAGGTTTTCCCGTTGCTGTTCGAGGGTATTGGCCAGCTCGCTTTCCTGGGCGCGAAGCTCGGCAAGGCGCTCCTGCTGTTCCCGGGCCTGCTGCCGAAGGGTACGGCGTTCCCGGGTCAGGGTGCTGATTTTGCGCTCGGTGGCCGCCAGTTGCTGTTCAAGGGTTGACCGGTCTTCTTCGGCATCGGCCAGCCAGCGGTCGATGTCGGCGATACGCTCCTTCAGCGCCTCGACCTGTTCGGGGGTCACATCCTGCTGGGCGCCCAAAGGTGCAGCCCCCAATGTGAGGGCCAGCACCAGGACGGTCAGTTTACGCAACACCTTTACCGGCGGAGCGATCAGTCGAACTCGACCAGGCTGTGCCCGGTCATTTCCGCAGGCTTTTCGGTATCCATCAGGGCCAGCAGCGTCGGTGCGATATCGCACAGGCTGCCGTCGTCCCGGAGGTTCACCTTGCGGTGGCCGGTGTAAACCAGAGGCACAGGGCCAATGGTGTGGGAGGTGTGTACCTGGCCGGAGTTGGGGTCGGTCATCTGCTCACAGTTGCCGTGGTCGGCGGTAATCAAGGCTTCGCCACCCACTTCATCCAGGGCCTCCACCACACGCTGCACACACTGGTCCAGGCACTCGGCGGCCTTGATGGCGGCGTCCAGCTTGCCGGTGTGGCCAACCATATCGCCGTTGGCGTAGTTGCAGACGATCAGGTCGTACTTGCCGCTCTTGATGGCTTCAACCAGTTTGTCGGTAACCTCAGGTGCGCTCATTTCCGGCTGCAGGTCGTAGGTGGCCACCTTGGGAGACGGCACCAGAATGCGATCTTCACCTTCAAAGGGAGTTTCCAGGCCGCCATTGAAGAAGAAGGTCACGTGGGCGTATTTCTCGGTCTCTGCAATGCGCAGCTGGGTTTTACCTTGCTTCGCCATGTACTCGCCCAGGCCGTTGGCCAGTTGCTCGGGCGGGTAGGCGCAGGAGGTTTTGATGTCAGCGGCATATTCGGTGAGCATCACGAAATCTGCCAGTTCCGGGTGCTTGCGTCGGTCGAAACCGTCGAAGTCTTGCTCTACGAAGGTGCGGGTCATTTCCCGGGCGCGGTCGGCACGGAAGTTCATGAACAGCACGGCGTCGCCGTCATTGATGATGCCCTCGGGCTCGCCATCGGCCCGGATGTGGGTCGGCTTCACGAATTCGTCGTTCTCGCCACGCTCATAGGCCTGTTCCAGTGCCGCCACCGGGTCGTCGCTGATGAACTCGGCTTCGCCCAGGGTCATGGCGTTATAGGCCGCTTCCACGCGATCCCAGCGGTTGTCCCGGTCCATGGCAAAATACCGGCCAACGATGGTGGCTACCCGGCCAACGCCCAGGCTTTTCATTTTCGCGGCGGCTTTTTCCAGAGAAGGGCGGGCACTGCGTGGTGGCATGTCACGGCCATCCAGGAAGGCATGGATGTAAACTTCTTTGGCGCCACGGGCTGCAGCCAGCTCAGCGGCCGCCAGAATATGATCTTCATGGCTGTGGACGCCGCCCGGAGACAGCAGGCCCATCAGGTGTACGGCCTTGTCATTGGCAACAGCCTTGTCGATGGCGTTGCAAAGGGCCTCATTCTTCTGGAAATCGCCATCTTCGAGATCTTTGTCGATGCGCGTCAGGCTCTGATACACCACGCGGCCGGCGCCGAGATTCATATGGCCCACTTCGGAGTTACCCATCTGGCCCTGGGGCAGGCCAACAAACATCCCTGAGGTGTTGATCAGGGTTTTCGGCTGGTTATGCCAGATCCTGTCCCAGAACGGGGTGTTGGCGTTGGAAATGGCATTGTCTTCCGCCGGGTCACGGTGGCCCCAGCCGTCGAGAATTATCAGTGCAGTGGGCTTGCGCGTCTCGGTCATCGTGTCGTCCGCTTGGTTGCAAAAAGAACAGAATTTGAGTGGGGCAGATTGTAACCGTTTTCATTTACTCAGACCACGCGCGTTCGCTGAAGCATTGCTCATGATCACGATGTGCTGGCGCTATCATGGCGGGGCGACTGCCTTCTGTGAGCCGGTGTGGGTGTGTATAATCCGGCCAAACCAATTGTCAGGGTAGTTTCATGGACCGCTTGTTTGAATTTGTTGTTAATCACTACATTCTGGTGTCGCTGTTTGTGGCGTTCCTGCTGGCCATCATCGTGCTGGAATCGCGCCGGGGTGGTGCCAAGATCTCGGCCCAGGGCGCGGTTACGCTGATCAACAAGGATGAAGCGGTGGTGTTGGACATCCGCGATCGCAAAGACTTCAACGAAGGCCGCATTACCGGCTCGGTGAATATTCCGCTTAATAGTCTTAAAAGCCGCGTTAATGAACTGAGCAAGCACAAAGACAAGCAGATCATCGTTGTCGACAAGATGGGCCAGCATGCCGCCATGGCGGTCAAGCAGCTCAATGCCGAGGGCTTCAGCAATGTGGTGCGCCTGAATGGTGGCATTACCGACTGGAAGGCCAGCAACCTGCCACTTGTGAAAAAGTAACAGGGCTTGATCTGAGTGGCGATCTGACGCACTGTTTCACATTACCATTCGGAACCTGGCAGTAGACTGTTCCGGCAGACGACATAACAACGGGCCTGGCCCCATAATACGAGAACGAAAGGACTGATCATGGCTGAGAATCAGCAAGCCGCAGGCAACGAGAACCAGAACCAACCACAGTTTGCCCTTCAGCGCATCTATGTGAAGGACCTGTCTTTTGAATCGCCCAACTCTCCGCTGGTTTTTCAGGAGCAGTGGAAGCCCCAGGTAAACCTGGATCTGAACACCTCCCATAACAAGATCAGCGACAACCAGTATGAAGTGGTTCTGTCCCTGACCGTAACGGCCAAGGTCGGTGAGAAGGTGGCGTACATCGTCGAAATCCAGCAGGGCGGCGTATTCATGATCTCCGGCATTGAAGGTCCGCAGCTTGGCCAGATGCTCGGCGCCTACTGCCCGACGATTCTGTTCCCCTATGCCCGCGAAGCGATTGACGGCATTGTGAACAAGGGCAGCTTCCCGGCCCTGATGCTGGCTCCGGTTAACTTCGACGCTATCTATGCCCAGGCGCTCAAGCGCAAGCAGGAAGAGGCGGCGGGTGAAGCCAAGGAAGAGCAGACTCACTAAGCGCTGCTGCTCAACGAAAAAAACCGGCTTCGGCCGGTTTTTTTGTGGGTGATTACCCGGGATAGGTCAGATCGAGCCCTCAAACCCAAGTTGCCGCCAGGCCTCATAAACCACCAGGGCGGCGGTATTGGAAAGGTTTAGGCTGCGACTTTCCGGACGCATGGGTACCCGAAGACGGTGTTCGGCGGGCAGCCCGTTGCGCACGTCTTCCGGCAGGCCCCGGGTTTCCGGCCCGAACATCAGGTAGTCACCGTCCCGGAACACTACCTCGTGGTAATGGCGACTTCCTTTGGTGGTGAGACCGAACAGCCGCGAAGGCTGCTCGGTGGCCAGAAAGCTGTCGTAATCCGGATGGATCTTTACCGTAGCGTATTCGCTGTAATCCAGCCCGGCACGCCGCATCTGCTTGTCCTCAAGGGAGAATCCCAGGGGTTCAATCAGGTGCAGCTGGCAGCCAGTGTTGGCGCAGAGCCGGATGATATTGCCGGTGTTCGGCGGTATCTCCGGCTCGTACAGGACCACGTGCAGCATCAGCGCTCAACGGCCAGGGCCACACCCATACCACCGCCAATACACAGTGTGGCTAGACCTTTCTTGGCATCGCGGCGGGTCATTTCGTGCAGCAGGCTGACCAGAATACGGCAACCGGAAGCGCCAATCGGGTGCCCCAGGGCAATGGCACCGCCGTTCACGTTTACCTTGGCGGTGTCCCAGCCCAGGTCCCGATTAACGGAAATTGCCTGGGCGGCGAAGGCCTCATTGGCTTCGATCAGGTCCAGGTCATCAACAGTCCAGCCCGCCCGCTCCAGGCAGCGCTGGCTGGCCGGAATCGGGCCGGTGCCCATGATGGTAGGGTCCACGCCGGCATTGGCGTGGGCTTTGATGGTTGCCAGCGGGGTCAGGCCCAGCTCTTTCGCCTTGTCTGCGCTGCACACCATCACCACGGCAGCGCCGTCGTTCAGGGAGGAAGCGTTGCCGGCGGTTACCGAGCCGTCTTTCTTGAAGGCCGGGCGCAGTTTGCCCAGGCTGTCGCCGGTGACGCCGTCGCGGGGGCACTCATCCTTGTCCACCACCAGTGGGTCGCCTTTGCGCTGGGGAATGGTGACAGGAACAATCTGGCCGTCAAAGTAGCCGGCCTTTTGCGCAGCGACGGCTTTTTGCTGGGATGCGGCGGCAAAGGCATCCTGCTCGTCCCGGGTGATGCCGTATTTCTCGACGATGTTCTCAGCCGTTATACCCATGTGGTAATCGTTGAAGGCATCCCACAGGCCGTCGGTGATCATGGTGTCGATCATGCTCCAGTTGCCCATCCGCTGACCGTTACGGCTGTTGGGCAGTACGTGGGGCGCCTGGCTCATGCTTTCCTGGCCACCGGCCAGAATCATCTCGGCATCGCCGCACTGGATGGCCTGGACCGCCATGTGCACGGCTTTCAGGCCGGAGCCACAGACCTTGTTGATGGTGATGGCGGGCACGGAAGCTGGCAGGCCAGCATTGATGGCAGACTGTCGGGCCGGGTTCTGGCCGCAGCCGGCGGTGAGTACCTGGCCGAGGATAACCTCATTGATCTGGTCGCCGGCGACACCGGTTTCTTCCATCACGGCCTTGATCACGGCCGTACCCAGCTGGTCTGCACGCAGGCTGGACAGACCACCACCGAAGCTGCCGATGGCGGTACGTTTGGCGGCAACAATAACAACATCACGCATGAGAACTCTCCGTTAATCTGGGCACCTGGTTGGGTGGCGCCCGTTTATAAGAATGGCAGGCATTGTAGCGGCAAAGCGCTTGCCGGCCAAAACAACGAAGGTCGGGGTTGTTCTGGTGCGGGTGATCACATATTCAGGCTGCGGCCGCCATCCACCGACAGTATCTGGCCGGTGATAAACGGCGCGTCGCATACCAGGTAGGCAATGGCACCGGCAATGTCGGCGGGGTTGCCGGTGCGGGCCAGGGGCGTTTTATCGAGAATGGCCTGCTGGTGGGCTGCGTCCACGGCTGATTCGCCTTCCGGCCAGAGGATGGCGCCTGGCGACACGCCATTTACCCGAACATCCGGCGCCAGATCTTTGGCCCAGGAGCGGGTTAGTGCTGCCAGCCCCGCCTTACTGGCGCAGTAAAGGGGGTGCTCCTTCAGTGGTTTCTCACTGTAGATGTCGATCATGTTGACCACACTGCCGGAGGCCGCTTTTAGCGCAGGTAAACATTGCTGAAGCAGGAAGAAGGGGGCTTTCAGGTTGGCGCCCAGTATCGTGTCCCAGTCCTGTTCGGAGGCATCTTCGGTGGGGTTGGGGTAAAACACGGAAGCGTTATTGACCAGCGCATTCAACTGCCCCCACTGCGCGCAGGCCTGTTCCGCCAGTTGCCGGAGCTGGTTCATGTCGGTGAGATCGGCGTGGTAACACACGGCGGATTCCGGGCGCTGCTGGTTCAGCTTGTCGGCCAGTGCGCGGGCCTGTTGTTGACGGCCACGGTAATGAATCACAACATTCCAGCCGCGAGCGTGCAGGGTTTCTGCTGTGTGGGCGCCCAGGCGATGGGCTGCACCGGTGATCAGGGCGACGGGGTGGGGCATGGGATATTTTTCCTTATTCCGGTAAATGCAGTGCCTCAGTAATACGGGCTACGCGCTCTTTCCGGATTGCTTCGCCCAGAGCTTTGCCCTGAATGCCTTTTTGCAGGAACGGGTGAGGGGTTACGCTCTGGGCTCGATGTGCGGCCAGTTCCAGTTGCTGAACTAAATGGGCGGGTTCGCTCTGAAGGGTGCAGGCGAGGGTACCCAGCAAAACGCCGAAACGATCGGGCCGGCGCCAGAAATCGGCTGTGTCCAGAAGCTCCATTGCTAGTTCCGGTGTCAGCCGGGTTTCAGGCGAGGCTCCGTTCAACTGAGCCATGAACAGGCAGACCAGGTGGGTCAGTTCCCGACAGTCGTTGGGGCTTTTCATGGCTTTAGCCCTGGCAACGGCGTCTGGCTCGGGCACGCCACTGAGCAGGGCCGCGTAATGCTGGGCGGTAGACCCCTGTTTGCGGTGGATGCACTGCAGGGCGCTGAGACCCTGGCGGAAAGGCTGTTCATCGGTCAATTCAGGGATCAGCACCGTCAGGGCGCCGAGCTCCCGGAGCACATCAAAGAACACGCCCGGAGCCTGTTCATGCAGTGCCCTTTGAACTTCCTGCCACACCCGCTCCGGTACCAGGTCCCTGAGTTCGCCACTGGCGACCATCCCCCGCATCAGTGCCATGGTCTCGCGGCAAATGCTGAACCCCAGTGGCTGGAGGCGCGCGGCGAAGCGGGCGGTGCGAAGGATGCGCAGGGGATCTTCGGCGAAGGCTTCAGACACATGCCGAAGCTTTTTCTGTTCCAGGTCGGCATGGCCGTTGAACGGGTCTACCAGGTCGCCGTTCTCGGTTTCTGCCATGGCGTTGATGGTCAGGTCACGGCGGCGAAGGTCGTCTTCCAGGGAGACATCCGGTGCACTGTAAACGCTGAATCCGTGGTACCCGCGCCCCTGCTTGCGCTCGGTCCGGGCCAGGGCGTATTCCTCGCCGGTGTCCGGGTGCAGGAAAACCGGGAAATCCGCGCCTACCTGTTTGAAGCCTCGCTGGAGCATGTCTTCGGGGGTGGCACCAACCACTACCCAGTCCCTGTCTTTAACGCCCAGGCCGAGCAGTTTGTCGCGGACAGCGCCGCCCACCAGATAGGTTTGCATAATGCGGTTTGTTCCTGATTGCCATGAATGGGTAACGGGGATTATCCGGCCACGACCGGCCAGAGGCAAACTGTGGTGAACTGGCGTCTTCCGTGATATCCAGCACGCTGGATAATGACTTGTTCTGTCTATATCGATAGAGGCAATATTTTGCCGTCGAAACTGTTCGAGTGTGGTGCCAAATGGTAGAAAGTGAATAAATATCAATTAGGTGGAGAACGTGGCGTGATTTTTTCATGATTCTGGCTAAAGTCTTTTGTGGAGACATGATAATGACGTTGCGCTGGATCCTAGTTCCTGTTCTGGCTATTGCTGTTGCCGCCTGTGCGCCGTTGAGCAGTTACTGGAGCGACCAGTCCGGATCTGAAGTCTTTCAGCCTATAACCGTTCGGGTTAGTGGTTTTGGTGCCTATCAACATACTCAGAACGATAGGGTTGACCCCAGGAAGCGCTTACTGGCTCGACGGGCTTCACAGCTGGACGCCTACCGGAACCTGGCCGAGCGGGTCTACGGTACCGTGATCTACGGCAGTTCCACGGTGAATGACTTCGTGTTGCAGAACGACAGTTTCCGCACCTATGTGGACAGCTACATTCGCGGCGCCCGGATGGTGGCGGTGAATGAGCATAGCGATGGCGTGGTGGAAACCGTGATGGAGCTGCGCCTGGAGCCGAGGTTCCGGGAGTGTGTGGCGAAGGTGGCGGACGATCAGGTGCAGGATGTCTGTGCCATTCCCATGCCCAGGCGGAATGACCGTGTAGGGGATGTTGAGGCCCGTCGCACAGATTCCCTGTACTACCTCGATTAGGCCTGTTGATGAACGCCGTGATTGAACCGGTATCGTTCCGGTGGGTTAAATTGCCATGATGAGATCAATGCTTCTGTTCTGGATGCTGAGCCTGTGCACCGGGTTTGCCCATGGCGTGGTCCTCGAAGGCGTGGGGCACGCCAATATCCGGGAGAATAATCTGGACCAGGCCCGCACCGAGGCGCGTCAGGCGGCGATGCGCGACCTGGCGCTGCAATATCAGGCCAGGGTCAGCACCCGGGATACCATGGAGAACGGTGAGCTTGTGGGCTCTCATACCGAGCTGTCGGCCATGGCCCAGGTTCGCAATGCCACGATTGTGGATGAGTACCGAAGTGGCAATCTGCTGAGGGTGATTGTCCGGGCAGAGATGTCGGATGCCGAAGGCCACGCTGGCAGCTGCAAGGCCGGGCAGGCATCCGGTTTGCGTAAACGGGTGGCGGTAACCGCGTTCCCGATCACCCGTCCGGAGCAGGGCGGCGGTGCGGCCTTGGATGACGCCGGCGAACAGTTGCCGCGGGAACTGGTGGCTCGCTTGCAACAACAGGGGCAATTGCAGGTGCTGGGGGCGACATCGTTACAGCTGTTCAGCAACCTCCCGGATGCGCCCACGTCTCAGAAAAATCTGGCCAGCAATCATCTGACAAATGTGGTTCAGCTGGCCCGGGAACTGGGTGCTCAGTTTGTGGTGGCCGGTGTGATTCGGGATATCGGCCTGGCCGACCCCGGTGCCTGGGGCAGTTCGATTCTGGATCGCATGCAGCGCGGTATCGGAATGGCTGACACCACCCGCCGGTTTGAGGCCGAAGTGATGGTTTTTGACGGCTTCAGCGGTTCCCCGGTCTTCCGGCAGCGGTTTGAAACCTCGGCACGGTGGCAGCCGGATGGCAGTGGTACCGGCGGTTTTGCCTCGGCGGGCTTTGAAAGTTCCGAGTGGGGGCAGGCGGTTGACGGTGTGATTGCCGAGATGACCGCCGCCGTTAACAATGCTCTGGCCTGTCAGCCATTCATGGCCCGCATAACCCGTGTGGATGGCAACCGGGTGACTCTTGCCTCCGGCGCAACGGCGGGGCTCCGCCCGGGGGATGAGCTCAATCTGTACCGCAGTCAGCGTTACTTTGATTCATTGGACGGTACACCCGAACTGTCAGATACCGGGGTGACGCTGACACTGGACAACGTGCATCCGGATTTCAGTAACGGGCGAATCCCTACGGAAGGTGGCCTGATCAACGTTCAACGCGATGACCTGGCCATTATCTGGTAAGTCTCAGGCGGCCTCGGCCGCCGCAATATCCCGTATCTTGCCGACCATAGCTCGCAGGCCGTTGCCCCGGGTGGGGGAAATATGGCGGAACAGATCCAGCTGCTCGAACAACTCATCGATATCGGTGGCCAGCAGCTCTCGCGGCGTCTTGCCGTTCAGGGCCACCAGAATGATAGCGGCCAGGCCGCGCACAATCATGGCATCGGAATCGATCAGCAGGAACAGTTTACCGCTTTCCTCATCGTAACGATGAATCAGCCATACCTGGCTCTGACAGCCGTGTACGTAGTTTTCTTCAACCCGCTCATCATCCGGAAAACCGGGCAGCTGTTTGCCCAGATCGATGATGTAGGCGTAGCGTTCTTCCCAGTCGTCCAGAAACTCAAACGCATCCAGAACGTCTTCAAGGGTGGTGTCTTTGCCCAGGGGATTGTTCAGAAATTGTTCCTTGCTGGCGGTCATAGCATTCCCAGTTCAAGTTTGGCTTCGTCGGTGAGCATATCGTTGTTCCAGGGCGGATCAAAGGTCAGCTCAACGGTAACCTTGTCCACATTAGGTACATGCTCCACCTTGCGCTTCACATCGTCGGTGATTACCGGCCCCATGCCGCAGCCAGCCGCGGTCAGGGTCATTTTGATGTAAACGTGATTGCCGTCTTCTGTGCCGTTCTCAATCCGGCATTCGTAAATCAGGCCCAGGTTGACTACGTCCACCGGGATTTCCGGGTCGTAGCAGTTACGCAGCGCTTCCCATACCTGGTTTTCGTTGATGGTGCCGTCTTCCGGGGTCTCGAAGCTGCTTTCCAGCGGCTGCTTGCCCAGGGCATCGGCGTCGTGGCCTTCAATGCGGGCAAGATTGCCGTTGACCGCCACGGTGAAGCTACCGCCGAGGGATTGGGTAATGGTCACAAAGGTGTCTGACGGAATCATGATTTCCGTTCCGGCAGGTACCAGGCGGGCTTCCACTTCGCGTTTGGTCAGGACGACTTCGCGTTCTTGCATGTTTGATCAGTCCTATCTCTGTGCTTTACGCCACCGTGAAGCTTTCACCACAGCCGCATTCAGCGGTGGCGTTGGGATTGCGGAAGCGGAACAGGGAGTTCACACCCTCGGTGACAAAGTCGATTTCGATGCCGTTCACCAGTGGCAAGTGTTCCTGCTTTACGAACACATCCACGCCGTCGATGGTAAAAATACGATCATCGGATTCCGGTGTTTCTACCCACTGGGTTTCATACTTGAAGCCGGAGCAGCCACTCTTTTTGATGGCCAGGCGAATGCCCTTGGCTTCCGGTTTCTTGTCCAGTTGTTTGCGAACGTGTTTGACCGCCGTAGGGGTCATGGTCACGTTCACATCGCTTGGGGTGAAGACTTCGGCTGTCATGTTTCCACCTCCTCAGGCAAACAGGCGCTGGATCTTTTGCAGGCCGGTAAACAGTTTCTCGACCTCTTCCAGCGTATTGTAGAACGCAAACGATGCCCGGGCTGTACCGGGTACTCCGTAGAAATCCATCAATGGCATGGCGCAATGGTGGCCGGTGCGGATGGCGATGCCCTGCTGGTCCAGCAGGGTGCCGATGTCGCTTGGGTGCAGGCCGGCAATCTTGAACGACATCACCGGTACCTTCTTGGCGGCGGTACCGATGATCTCCATGCCTGGCACGGTTTCGACCAATTCATTGGCCCGGCGCAGCAAGGCATCCTCTGCTGCTTCCATGGCCTTTCGGTTCAGCGAGTTCAGATAATCGATGGCGGCGCCCAGGCCCACTGCTTCGGCAATAGCCGGGGTTCCGGCCTCGAATTTGTAGGGCAACACATTCCAGGTGGTTCGCTCGAACGATACCCGCTCAATCATTTCGCCACCGCCCTGATAAGGCGGCATTTCTTCCAGCAGTTCGGCTCGGCCATAAAGTACGCCAATGCCCGTGGGTCCGAACAGCTTGTGGGAAGAGAATGCATAGAAATCACAGCCCAGAGCCTGAACGTCCGGCTGGAAGTGGGGTACCGCCTGGGCGCCATCCACCAGGGTCAGTACCCCCTGTTTTTTCGCCTGTTCGATCAGGGGCGCTATTGGGTTGACGGTGCCCAGCGCGTTGGACACGTGGGTGATCGCCAGCACCCGGGTGCGCTCGTTCAGCAGGCTGTTGAACGAATCCAGGTCCAGCTCGCCTTGCGGTGTCACCTGGATGGGCACAACCCTGGCGCCGGTGCGCTCGGCCACCATCTGCCAGGGCACAATGTTGGCGTGGTGTTCCATGTGGCTGACCAGAATCTCATCGCCGGCTTTCAGGCGCGGGGCCAGGCCATTGGCCACCAGGTTGATGGCTTCCGTGGTGCCTCGGGTCCAGATGATTTCTCGGGTGCTGGACGCGTTCAGAAACTGGCGCACGGTTTCCCGGGCGCCTTCAAACGCAGCCGTCGCACGATCACCCAGGGTATGGGCGCCACGGTGCACATTGGAGTGCATCTCGCGGTAATAGCGATCCATGGCATCCAGCACGGACTGTGGCTTTTGCGCCGACGCGCCGTTGTCCAGATACACCAGCGGCTTCCCGTTGATCTCCTGATTGAGAATCGGGAAGTCACGGCGAATGGCTTGCACATCAAACACCATTGACTGGGTGTTGTTTGCCATGGACAGATCAGTCATGCCCCTCAGGCCTCCTGAAAGGTTTGCTCAAAGAAATCACTTAACCGCGCCTGGGCGGTTTCACGCACGGCTTCCACTGGAATCTGTTGCACCAGTTCGTTAATGAACGCCATGGTGAGCAGAACATTGGCCTGCCGGCGGCCGATCCCGCGCGATACCAGGTAGAACACGGAAGTCTCGTCCAGCTGACCGATGGTGGCGCCGTGCGCACACTTCACATCGTCGGCGTAGATTTCCAGTTCCGGTTTGGTGTCAATCTCTGCTCCGTTGGACAGCAGCAGGTTCTTGTTGTTCATATCCGCATTGGATTTCTGGGCGTCCTGGTGGATATGAATCCGGCCGTTGAACACGGCATGGGACTGGTCGGCTGCAATATTGCGATAGGTCTCTTCGCTGTTGCAGTGGGCCGCGACATGGTCAATAGACGTGTGGTTGTCGTAGTGCTGTTTGCCCTGGGTAACCACCACGCCATTGAGCTTGGTTTCCGCACCTTCGCCTTCAAGCCGCACCTGCAGATCGTGCCGGCGCAGGGGGCCGCCAAAACCAACGCAATGGCTCTCGAAGCGCGAGCTGCGTTGTTGCAGTACCCCGGTAGCGCCAATGTGCTGAACATTCTCGCCTTCCATGTTCAGGCGGATGCTGGTGACGTTGGCGCCATCGGCCAGATTGAATTCGGTTACTGTGCTGACCAAGGCGGATGCTTCACCACTGGAGGTGTACTCCTCTACCAGGGTCAGCTGGCTGTTGGCGCCGGCTTCCACGTAGATACGTGGATAGGCGGAGCCGCTGGCGTCAGCGCTGGTCTCATGGATGATGAATAGCGGCTGATCCAGCACCGCGCCGGGTTTCAGGCGAATGAACAGGCCATCTTCGAAGCGCGCCCCGTTCAGGCGGGCAAACTGAGCCTGATCGTGATTCAGGGTGCTGCCGAGCTTTGCAGACAGGGCTTCAGCTTCGTCGTTAGCCAGATCGTTGAAGCTCAGGATCTCGATACCGTCGAGATCCGGATACTCGCTGGCTTCAGGAATCATCACGCCGTTGATGAAAACCACTTTGTAGCCTGGCACAGCGAGACTGTTGCCGGTCTTGCCTTCGGCCGGCAGGGAAATGGCCATATCGTCGGCCAGCTTCAGGTACTTGCTGGAGTACTTCCAGTTCTCGGTCTTGCGAGTAGGCAGCGGCATATCCACCAGCGCGCTGGCCCGCTCCTTGCGCAGCGCCAGCAACGGCTCCGGCAGGGATTCCCCGGCCGGGTGCAGGAAGGCGCTGGAAAGCATGGGTACAGATTTCATTCCACGGCCTCCTGATCAGTTGCTGGTGTCGTCGTCTTTAATGCCCAGCCAGCCGTAACCTTTCTCTTCCAGTTCCAGGGCCAGTTCACGACCGCCCGACTTGATGATCTTGCCACCAGCCAGTACGTGCACATAATCCGGAACAATGTGGTTCAGCAGGCGCTGGTAGTGAGTGACCATCAGAATGGCGCGGTCTTCCGAGCGCAGAGCATTCACGCCATCGGAAACCACTTTCAGGGCGTCGATGTCCAGGCCGGAATCGGTTTCATCCAGAATGGCCAGTTTCGGCTGCAGCAGCAGGGCCTGCATGATCTCGTTACGTTTCTTCTCGCCACCGGAGAAGCCTTCGTTCACGCCGCGTTTCAGGAAGGCCGGGTCCAGGTCTACCTGTTTGGAAACTTCCTTGGCCAGCTTCATGAACTCAGCAGCGTTCATCTCATCCTGGCCCTTGTGCTTGCGCATGGCGTTGACGGCGGTGCGCAGGAACTGCAGGTTGCTCACGCCCGGGATTTCCACCGGGTACTGGAAGGCCAGGAAGATGCCTTCGCGGGCGCGTTCTTCGGTTTCCAGATCCAGGAGGTTGTCTCCGTTCAGGGTGACTTCGCCCTCGGTGACTTCAAATGCGTCGTTGCCTGCCAGAACCTGTGACAGGGTACTCTTACCGGAACCGTTCGGGCCCATGATGGCGTGAACTTCCCCGGCCTTGATCTCCAGGTTAATGCCCTTGAGGATTTCTTTGCCCTCAACGGAGGCGTGCAGGTTTTTGATACTCAGCATTTGTAGATGTCTCTCTATATCCTGAATTTCGATCTATAAATTCGTACCCTTCGATGCCCCAATAACGTTCGGGACAGTGAGCGGGGGAGCTTTCCGGGATCGTCAAAATCAGGGATGATTTTGTCGAGCGTACAGGGATGTATTCACAGCGTATCCCGGAAAGCTCCACCGCTCGCTGGCCTCCTCCGAGGCCAGCGGGGCATAGCGTTTAACCAACGGACCCTTCAAGGCTCACTTCCAGAAGCTTGCCAGCCTCAACCGCAAACTCCATCGGCAGCTCCTTGAACACCTCTTTACAGAAGCCGTTCACAATCATGGACACCGCCTGTTCCGGGTCGATACCGCGCTGGCGGCACAGGAACATCTGCTCGTCGCTGACCTTGGAAGTGGTCGCCTCGTGTTCCACGATGGCCGACTTGTTCTTGCTCTCGATGTACGGGAAAGTGTGCGCGCCGCAGCGGTCGCCGATCAGCAGCGAATCACACTGGGTAAAGTTACGCGCGCCCTCTGCGCCCGGGCCGAATTTCACCAGGCCGCGGTAGGCGTTGGAGCTCTTGCCGGCGGAAATACCCTTGGAGATGATGGTGCTGCGGGTATTCTTGCCCAGGTGGATCATCTTGGTGCCGGTATCGGCCTGCTGGTAATTATGCGTCAGCGCGACAGAGTAGAACTCGCCAACGCTATTCTCACCGCGCAGTACACAACTCGGGTACTTCCAGGTGACGGCGGAGCCGGTTTCCACCTGGGTCCAGGAAATCTTGGAGTTCTTGCCGATGCAGGCGCCACGCTTGGTCACGAAGTTATAGATACCACCCTTGCCGTTTTCATCGCCCGGGTACCAGTTCTGTACGGTGGAGTATTTGATCTGGGCATCGTCCAGAGCCACAAGCTCAACCACGGCCGCGTGCAGCTGGTTCTCGTCGCGCATGGGTGCGGTACAGCCTTCCAGGTAGCTTACGTAGCTGCCTTCGTCGGCGATAATCAGGGTGCGTTCGAACTGGCCGGTGTTGGCGGCGTTGATGCGGAAGTAGGTGGACAGCTCCATAGGGCAACGCACACCCTTGGGCACGTACACAAAGGTGCCGTCAGAAAACACCGCCGAATTCAGGCCCGCAAAGAAGTTGTCGCCGTGGGGAACCACGGTGCCCAGGTATTTCTGGACCAGTTCGGGGTAATCACGGACGGCTTCGGAAATCGAGCAGAAGATTACGCCGGCTTTGGCCAGAGGCTCTTTGAAGGTGGTGGCTACGGAAACCGAGTCGAATACTGCGTCCACGGCAACGCCGGCAAGCTTTTCGCGCTCGTGCAGGGGAATGCCCAGCTTTTCGTAGGTTTTCAGCAGCTCCGGATCCACTTCATCCAGGCTTTGTGGCATATCCTCTTTGCGCTTGGGCGCGGAATAATAGGAAATCGAGTTGTAGTCGACTTTCGGGTAGCCGACATGAGCCCAGTTCGGCTCTTCCATTTCCAGCCAGCGACGATAGGCTTTGAGGCGCCATTCCAGCATCCATTCCGGCTCTTTCTTTATGGCGGAAAGGCGGGCAATGACGTCTTCGTTCAGGCCGGGTTCGAACGTGTCGGCTTCGATTTCGGTCACGAAACCGTGTTCGTATTCCCGTTTGATCAGCTCTTTCACCTCGTTGTCGGTGGTCGCCATGATCGTCGCTCCGTAATTCTCTCATCCAGGGCTTGCGCCCTTTGTGTCATCGGCAGCCCTTGGGCTGGCGGATGGGTGTATTCGGTTTGCTGATGTCGCAGTGGTCGCTCTCTCCGTGAGTACGCCCTGCAATCGGTTTTTGGATGACGGGAGGGGCTGTTAGCCGGTTTCCCGTTGCTTCTGGCGAGCGATTATACAATACCAGAGTAAAATAGTCAGGTATTAAATCGGTTGTGTAGGGATTATACCTTAATCGGCCTTTGGGGCACTAAGGGGGCGACTATGACTTTGGTTTGCCTTGAGGCTGGAGAATGGCGCTCCTAGCCTGGGAGCTATGGTGTAGGGCGTCGATCGGGTGGGTCCTCCCAAAACACGCTGTGAATACTTCCCTGTACGCTCTGCTCCGCCATCCATGGCTTCGCAAGGTTTTGGGAGGACCCACCCGACCGACTCCGCATGCATTGCGCTGGCCGGTGAGGGCTCAGGGTGGTGCTTGGGAAGATTTAATCTATTGTGTTTTCGGCAAAAATCTTGGTCAGATAGGTGAAGTCCAGTTTATCCGGCAAGTTCGCTGGTTTAGGAATTTTTACGATGTGGCCACTGCCTGGTGCGCACTCCATGGCCTCGCCGTGGCGATTTTCCATGGTGTTGGCAGAGAATCGCAGGTTGCCGGCCGGGGTGATGAGTTCCAACTGGTCGCCGGGGGCGAATTTGTTTTTTACGTCGATGGTGAGACATCGGTCATCCGCATCGGCAATGGTGCCTACCACTTGCTGGGTGCCGAGATATGAGGAGCCCTGTTCGTAGGTCTGGTATTCCTGGGGCACGTGCCGGCGCAGGAAGCCTTCGGTGTAGCCGCGGTTCGAGAGGGCTTCGAGTTCGTCCATCATGTGCATGTCGAAGGGTTTGCCGGCGAGGGCGTCGTCGATGGCTTTTCGGTACACCTGAGTGGTGCGGGCTACGTAGTAGGTGCTTTTGGTGCGGCCTTCGATTTTCAGGGAGTGAACGCCCATTTTGACCAGTTCCTCCACGTGCTGGACGGCGCGCAGGTCTTTAGAATTCATGATGTAGGTGCCGTGTTCGTCTTCGTAGGCCGGGATGAAGCCGCCGGGGCGGTTGGGTTCTTCCAGCAGGATTTCTTTGGGCTCGCAGGTTTCTACCGCATCTGCAGAGGTGGCGATCAGGTCGCCAGTCTGGTCATGGCTGTGCTGGACTTCTTTATAGTTCCAGCGGCAGGCGTTGGTGCAAGCGCCCTGGTTGGCGTCGCGGTGGTTCATGTAGCCGGACAGCAGGCAGCGGCCGGAGTAGGCCATGCACAGGGCGCCGTGTACAAACACTTCCAGTTCCATCGCCGGAACCTTTTCGCGGATTTCGCGGATTTCTTCCAGGCCCAGTTCCCGGGACAGGATCACGCGGCTGATGCCCTGGCGGCGCCAGAATTCCACGGTGGCCCAGTTGACAGCGTTGGCCTGCACCGACAGGTGGATGGGTTGATCCGGCCACTTCTCCCTTACCAGCATGATCAGGCCGGGGTCAGACATGATCAGGGCGTCGGGTTTCTGTTCTATGACTGGTGCCAGGTCTCTCAGGTAGCTGCGCACCTTGTTGTTGTGGGGTGCAATGTTGGAGACCAGGTAGAACTGTTTGCCCAGTTCGTGCGCTCGTTCAATGCCGGCGCCCAGGGCTGCAACGTCTTTGAAACTGTTGTTCCTTACTCTCAGCGAATATCTCGGCTGGCCGGCATAGACGGCATCTGCGCCATAGGCGAAGGCGGTTTCTAGATGTTCGGGGGTGCCGGCGGGAGCAAGCAGTTCCGGGGTGGTCATGGTATCTCCGGGTATTAACTGAAAAGCGGATGGATGCAGGTAGGGCATTCTGAAAGCGAGCATTGTGCCGCAAATAATCCGATGCGCCATTGATCTTGCTCAAAGGTCGTATTGATTGATTTCGGCTAACATGTGTACGCTGATGGAGTTGGCAGTTTGGGCCAGGACGATAGGCAGGAGGAACCAGCATGGCATCAGAGCCATTAAGGCCTGAAAATTCAAAGCGTTCGCTGAGTATGCGGGTCAGCAAGCTGATCCGGATTCAGTTGGAGCGAGGGAAAGTCGGTGTCGAGGCGGTGGCCGGGCAGTTGAATATGAGCCGGTATACGTTGCACAAGAAGTTGCGCCAGGAGGGGCTGACGTTTGCGGCTCTGCTGGAGCAGGTTCGTCGGGAGCAGGCGATCACCTATATGAAAGATAAATCCAAGCCGCTGGTGGAAATTGCCGAGCAGCTCGGATTTTCGGAATTAAGCGCATTCAGCCGGGCATTCAAGCGCTGGATGGGGACGCCGCCGGCTGAATATCGCTCGCTTCGGCTGTCCTGATCAGACCTTCTTGAAGATCAGGGTGGCGTTGGTGCCGCCAAAGCCGAAGCTGTTGCTCATTACCAGGTTCAGATTCTGGTTGTCCATGCGTTCACGCACAATCGGGTAGCCTTCGGCGCCTTCGTCCAGGGTCTGGATGTTGGCTGACGGGGCAATAAAGTTCTCCCGCTGCATGATCAGGCTGTAGATGGCCTCGTGTACGCCCGCCGCACCCAGTGCGTGGCCACACAGGGGTTTGGTGGAACTCAGCGGCGGGATCTTGTCGCCGAAGGTTTCCTTGAGCGCTTTCAGCTCGGTTACATCACCTGCCGGCGTGCTGGTGCCGTGGGTGTTGATGTAGCTGATTTCGCCGTCGATGTTGGCCATGGCCTGTTTCATGCAGCGAATGGCACCTTCACCGCTGGGAGCCACCATGTCGGCACCGTCGGAGGTGGCGCCAAAGCCGACCAGTTCGGCCAGGATGGTGGCACCGCGGGCTTCGGCGTGTTCCAGGGATTCCAGTATCAGCGTGCCGCCGCCACCGGAAATCACGAAACCGTCACGGTCTGCATCGTAGGTGCGCGAGGCCTGTTCCGGCGTGTCGTTGTACTTGGTGGACAGCGCCCCCATGGCATCGAACATCAGGCTCAGGGTCCAGTGGATGTCTTCGCCGCCACCGGCCAGCATCACGTCCTGGCGGCCCAGGGCGATCTGGTCAGCCGCGTGGCCGATGCAGTGGGCGCTGGTGGCGCAGGCAGAGGTGATGCCGTAGTTGATACCGGTGATACCAAAGGCGGTGGTGATGGAGGCGTTGATGGCGCTACCCATGGTGCGGGGTACCCGGTACGGGCCCACCCGGCGAAGGCCTTTGTCGCGGTGAGTGTCGATGGCATCCAGCAGTTCGACGGTGGAAGCACCACCAGTACCAAATACGGCGCCGGTGGTGTTTGCACGCAGCTGTTCGTCGGTCAGGCCAGCCTGCTCAATGGCCTCTTTGGCGGCCAGGTAGCAGTAGCCGGCGGCCGGGCTCATAAAGCGCCAGATCTTGCGGTCGATCAGTTCTGACAGGTTCAGGTCGATCTTGCCTGCAACGTGGCTGCGCAGGCCGTTATCCCGGGCTTCTTCGCTGAAGGCAATGCCGGAGCGGGATTCGCGAAGCGACTGGGCCACTTCTTTCTGGTTGGTTCCAAGGCTGGAGACAATCCCCATGCCGGTAACTACAACGCGACGCATTGTGCTAACTCCTAAAAGTCATCAGTCGATGTGAACAGGCCGACCCGAAGGTCTTTGGCGGTGTAGATTTCCCGCCCGTCCACTTCCATGCGGGCATCCGCAATGGCCATGGTCAGTTTGCGGCGAATCAACCGCTTGATATCCAGATAGTAGGTGACCTTTTTGTTTTCCGGCAAAACCTGTCCGAAAAACTTCACCTCTCCGGCCCCCAGGGCACGACCCTTACCTTCACCGCCGCTCCAGGCCAGGAAGAAGCCGACCAACTGCCACATGGCATCCAGGCCCAGGCATCCAGGCATCACCGGGTCGCCCTCAAAATGCACTTTGAAAAACCAGAGATCCGGGTTGATGTCCAGTTCGGCCACCAGGCTGCCTTTGCCATATTCGCCGTCATCGGCTCCGATGTGGGTAATACGGTCGACCATCAGCATTTCGTCGATGGGCAGGCGCATGGCGCCGGGGAACAGCTGGCCGTGGCCGCAGCGGATCAGGTCTTCTTTGTCAAAGTGATCAGGATACATGTTGCCTGTGTCTCTGTTGCAAAATGATTTCTTCTACTTTAGCGCCTGTTCTGTGAACGGCTATTGACCTTTAGTGGATGATTACCGCCGATAAGTTCCCCGAAAGCCGCATCCAGAGCCGGTTGATGGTCATCAAGGCTAATTTTTGTCCGGTTTGATACTTTCGTCGAATCTGTGAAGTTCGCCATATTTGGGAGGGCCTATGTCTGCAGATGAGGAATTCATCGATGGACAAATCCGGTTCGAGACGGGCCGGGTATTGGTACACCTGGAACGGTTGCTGGATCATCCTCCAGAGGCTGTCTGGAATATGCTGACCGATTCGGTGCATTTGGCCAACTGGTTGGCTGCCGGGTCTCTGGAGGCTCGTGAAGGTGGCCGGGTTCAGCTGGATTTTGGCAACAGTGGCATGCCCATCGACTGTACCATTACCGCCTGCCGGCCTCACCGGCTGTTGTCCTACTCCTGGAGTTCCGGAGATGCCCCTGAGCGGCCGCTGACCTGGGAAATACTGCGGGAAGGAGTCTGTACCCGGCTTTGCCTGACGCTGTCGTTGCCGGACGATGAGGTGGTGCCTATTGCCTGCGCCGGTTGGGATGCCCATCTGGAAATGCTGATGGCAGCACTGGAGGGCATCAGCATTCACTTTCCGGCAGCCCGGTTCCGTGCGGCCCGATCCCATTTTGAAAAGCTGCTGAAAGAGAAAATGGCGGCCTGAAGTCCTGCCGCCGAAAACAGAAAGGCCGGCTCGGTTACGCCCCGAGCCGGCCTTTTCGTATCTGGCACTGGATCAGCCTTCGCGCCCGTCTGGCCGGGGGCTGGCCAGAATGACGGTATAACGCACCAGGAACAGGCCATAGGCCAGCATCCACAGCAGGGTGCTGGTGCCAATGCCGGGGTGCCAGGGAATCAGATTGAATGCGGTCAACACCCTAACAACCGCAGCGAGCTGGATGGCCACAAACGCCAGAACCATGCCCTTCGGCAACACCAGCGGCCGGCCGGTATGGCCCAGTGACACTCGAGCAATCACCCCCAGAATCAGGCAGCCGATGGCGCCAGTGCCGGCGGCATGGCTCCAGGCATTGGTTGGCCAACCGGCCACCAGAGCGCCTGCCAGCAGAATCAGTGCAACCGGCACCCAGAGAATGGACAGGTGCAGAATCCAGAGCAAGGGATCTTTGCGCACCAGCCAGCCTTTCCAGTTATACAGGCGCACCAGCATCAACGATGCAGCAACCACCGCAATGACGGCGGTGACGGTTTGCCAGCCCGTCACCAGGGATGCCATCAGCAGGATCATGGAGAACAGTGCCGCCATATCCAGTGCCGGAATCATCTTGACCGCCTCTGCATTGCCGCCACGCTGGCGCAGCCATCCAGCCGAAAATGCCGGGGTAATCCGGCCTCCGATGATGCTGATCAGTGCCATGGCCATGATCAGCGCACCATAGCTGAACGCCATGTCCAGGCGGGTGACAAAGCCGATCTGCATCAACCAAAGTAACCCGAGCACCACCAGGATCATCAGCTGTCGTTTCTGGCGGGCCTTCCACACGCGCCAGCCGGCATCAATCATCACCAGGGGCAGAAAAGCCAGATTCACGCCCTGTACCAGCCAGTCCGGCAGGTTGCCGCCAAAGGCCAGTAACAGGCGACCGGCCAGCCACACGCCCCAGAGTCCTGCGAGCAGTGCACCATGGGTTCGGTTGGTCTGGGTCCAGACGCAGACAGCGGTGAGCAGAAAGCCTGCGATGGCAGCAGAGAGAAAGCCGAACAGCATTTCGTGCTGATGCCAGAACAGGGCGGGCAGAGCCAGTGGCAACTGAACCATGCCGGTGACTTCCAGAACCCAAAGCGGGATGGCAACAATGGCCAGTACCGTCATGGACAGGAAAAAAATCCGGAAAGGATAGGAAAAGAGTTGGCTGAGGCTGGCAGACGCCCGTTCAGGGGAAGTCGGTATGGCCTGCATAGATGTCTCCCATATACATGTATTCTGGGTATATGTTAAACCTTCATGCCAGTATTAACCATACCTGCTTGGGGGTAGTTTGCGTACAATGGCCGCAAATCGTTTGTTAACAAAGGAACTTCCATGACCTCGTACATGATCCTGAAGCACCTGCACATGACCACCGCCTACCTCACCATTACGCTGTTTGCCCTGCGGCTACTGCTTGATGCGGTCGGGCGACCAGGCTGGCGCCAGACGCCGCTACGGTTCATTCCCCACATCAATGACACCATCCTTCTGGTCGCGGCCATTGCGCTGGTGTTTGTGGCCGGTTATGCCTCTGCCATGCCCGGTTGGCTGATCACCAAGATCGTGTTGTTGTTCGGTTACATCATTGCCGGGGTGTTTGCGCTGAAAACCACTGTGGGCAAGCCCGCACGCATTGTGGCGGCGGTACTTGCCCTGGTGCAGGTGACGGCTATTTTCCATCTGGCCATGGCCAAGCCATTCTGAATCAGCGTTTCTCGCTGACCTGCTTCGTCAGTTCCTGCAGCTGTTCCTGTACAGCCCGGAGCTGACGGGCAATCTCATCCCGCTCATCGTGGGCCTTCTGGGCCTGTTTGGCGTTCTGCTCCTCGCTCATTACCTCCAGTATCGCCCCGATCATCATGTTCAGGAACACAAAGGCCGTCAGGAAGATAAAGGTCAGGTAGTACAACCAGCTCATGGGATAGTCTTCCATGGTGGCATACATCACGTCGGTCCAGTCCTCAAAGGTTGCAACCCGGAACAGTGTGAGCATGGCGATGGCGACATCGCCCCAGAGTGTTTCGTCAACGGTGGCGAAGAACATGGAGCCCATGGCAGCGTAGATGTAGAAGATGATGAACATCAGCAGGGCAATGTAGCCCATGCGCGGAATAGCTTTCAGTAACGAGTTGATCAGAAAGCGCAGCTCGGGCACCACTGATACCAGTCGAAGCACCCGGAATACGCGCAGTAACCGGCCCAGCAATACCGCCTCGGAATTGTCCAGAGGGATCAGGCTGCCGATCACCACGATGGTGTCGAACAGGTTCCAGCCATCCATGAGAAAGCGGCGTTTGAGTGGGCAGGCGGCGAACCGGAACAGGATTTCCACCAGAAAGAACAGGGTGATGGCGTTGTCCATCACCGACAGGCTCTGTTCCACCAATGGTGGCAGATCATAGGTTTTGGCGCCGATGGTCAGGGCAGACAGAATGATGATGGCGATAACAACAGTCTGGAACACCTTGCTCGATTCAATGCGCTTGAGCTGGGCAAAGCTGCTGGCGGGATTCATGTCCATGGACATCTCGACGGCTCCGGGAGAATTGAAACGCGGCAATTCTAAAGCTACGGAGCCGGTGGTGGTAGGCCTGTGATCTGAGTTTAATCGACCAGGTGGAGGATTTGCTGCCACTCGGCATCGCTGACCGGCATGACCGAGAGTCGGCTGCCTCTGCGTACCAGAGCCAGTTCACTGAGCTCCGGCATGGCTTTGAGTGAGTCCAGTGGGATCAACGCCGGCAATTTCCGTTCAAACTGCAGGTCGACCGCTTGCCAGCGAGGTTTTTCTGCAGTGCTTTTCGGGTCGTAGTAGGGAGACTCCGGGTTGAACTGGCTTGGGTCCGGGTAGGCGGATTTCACTACGCGAACAATACCGGCAATGCCTATGCGCTTGCAGCTGGAGTGATAGATAAAGACGAGATCTCCCTCCCGCATCTGCGCCAGGAAGTTGCGGGCCTGGTAATTGCGCACACCATCCCAGGGAATAACACCCTCAGGCTGACGGGCAAAATCATCAATGCCGCATTCAGAGGGTTCGGTTTTAACCAGCCATTTTGCCACCAGCGGGACTCCACTCGATCATTGTTGGGCCAGTATACAAAAAAGCCCCGAAGGCGGGGCATAAAGCACGAAACGGTGTCCGGGGCATTTACCCGTGTTGGTCGGAGTTCCGCATGGCGGCATCTGCTGCCGGACGACGGTTCATGGGATAGAACAACTGCGGGGAGGCCAGTTCCGGCAGATCGGTCTGCTCGGTCTGGGCCGCCCATTCCACCCGTTCCGCCTTGCGGATGGCGTAGTGCATCCAGGCCAGGGCTGCCGCCACAATGGCGAACATCAGCATGAAGCAGCTTTGCCAGATGCCGGTTATGTCGTTCAGCACGCCGAAGGTAAGCGGCAGAACGAAACCACCTATGCCCCCGATCATTCCTACCACGCCGCCGACCGCACCCACATGCATCGGGTAGTACACCGGAATGTGTTTGTAGACGGCCGCCTTACCGAGCGACATGAAAAAACCGAGTATAAAGGTGAGCACCACGAACATGGGCAGGCTCATGGCCAGGGTGAAATGGATATCCCCTTCGATGCCATGCACCACATAGCGGGTTGGTGGATAACTGAGCAGGAAGGTACAGACTGCCGAGGCAATAAACGTCCAGTACATCACGCGTCTGGCGCCGTAGCGGTCCGACAGCCAGCCCCCGAGGATGCGGAACAGGGAAGCGGGGATGGTATAGAGCGCGGCGATCATGCCGGCGGCCTTGATGTCCAGACCATAAACGCCGATCAGGTAATGGGGAAGCCAGAGAGCCAGGGCAACAAAGGCGCCGAACACAAAAAAATAGTACAGGGCAAAGCGCCACACCCGAAGGTCCCGGAGCGGCGCCATCTGTTCGGCAAACGATTTCTGTTCGGCGTTTCGGCGTTGTTCGGCCAGCGGGTCGGTTTTTGCCAGTAGCAGGAAGGCGATGCCCATAATGGCCAGCACCGTTGCGTATATCTGCGCGGTTTTCTCCCAGCCGAAGGCTACCAGCAGAAACGGGGCACCGAAGTTGGTCACGGCAGAACCGACGTTGCCGGCGCCGAAAATGCCCAGTGCTGTACCCTGTTTAGCCGGTTCAAACCAGGCCGCAGTATAGGCCACCCCGACAATGAAAGCGCCGCCGGCCAGGCCCACCCCGAGGGCCCCGACCAGCATCATGGCGTAGGTGGTGGCAAAGGTCAGCAGATACACGCAGGCCGCCGTGGTCAGCATCAGAATACCGAACACCCAGCGCCCGCCGTAACGGTCGGTCCAGATGCCCAGGAATAAACGACTGATGGAGCCGGTAAGAATCGGCGTGGCCATCAGCAATCCCAGCTGGGTGTCGGACAGCGCCAGCTCTTCACTGATGCGAATGCCGATGATGGAAAAGATGGTCCAGACGGCGAAACAAAGGGTGAAGGCAAAGGTAGAAAGGCCCAATGCCCGATATTGCTGAGCTTTTGCGGGCGTGCTCGTCATGGTCTCTCCTGGCCAGATAACTCTCCTCTGAAACCATACCAAAAAGCCGGATTTCTGGGCCGAGGCATTAGAGGTACCTCCTGCTGGGTGCAAAGGGGGTAGGTCAATGGTCACTATCCCGGGAAAGGTGATATTCCGGGGCTTTCTCTGGTGGGGTACGCGAGTTCAGGCTTGATCAAGATCAATTATGGCAGCTGGGTGCTATGGGGTAATGCTGACTGATATCAACTCGAATGCCTCCGTTTTGGGGGGTGTGATACCGGGAGAACCCCATGAACATCATGATTGCCTACGACGGTTCCCGAAACGCGAAACTGGCGCTGGCCCAGACCATCACCATGTTTCGGCGGCTGGAGCCAAAAATCACGCTGGTTGCGGTGGCAGAAAACCCACGCGACATCACCTCCGGTAATGAAGACCTGTTTCAGGAAGAAGTGGGCGAGCTGAAACAGCACCTGCAGGAAGCGCTGGAACTGTGTGAAAGCGAGCAGGTAAGCGCTGAGACCCTGATGCTGGAGGGTGACGCCCGAAAGAGCCTGCTGTTTGCCGCAGAGAAGAAGGTACGGCCAGACATGCTGGTCATCGCTCGTCACAGTCATGAGCCTGACGGCGGCTTCATTGCCCGATCATTGACCTATTTCGTGGACGAACTGGATTACATGACGTTTGGCAGCGTCAGCTCCTTCCTGGCTCGCCGGATCCAGTGCCCACTTCTGATTCTGCCCAGCCGTTGATGGCCGGGATTACCTGTTTCCATTGTCTTAGCCCCGGGAGGCTGAAATGAAAGTCGCTGACGTATTCCGCGTCCGCAATCCTGAAATCAGGGCACTACACCTGACCTGGATTGCCTTCTTTATTACATTCTATGTCTGGTTCAACATGGCGCCACTGGCGTCCAGCATGCTCAAAAGCGTGGACTGGTTGACCAAGGACGACCTGCGCCTATTTGCCATCTGTAACGTGGCGCTGACGATTCCTGCCCGCATCATCGTGGGTATGGCGCTGGACCGCTTCGGACCGCGGCGGGTATTTTCGGTGCTGATGGTGGTGATGGCCATACCGGCACTGGTGTTTGCTTTCGGTAACACCATGTCTCAGTTGCTGGTCAGTCGCCTGGTGCTGAGCTCCATCGGTGCCAGCTTTGTGGTTGGTATCCATATGACGGCCATGTGGTTCAAGCCGAAGGACATAGGCTTTGCAGAGGGCTTTTATGCGGGCTGGGGCAACTTTGGTTCTGCGGCGGCGGCCATGTCACTGCCAACCATTGCCATTACCATGTACGGCGGTGAAGACGGCTGGCGTTGGGCCATCGCCCAGAGCGCCATCGTGATGGCGGCATACGGCGTCTACTACTGGTTCGCGATTACCGACGGCCCTGCTGGTACCGTGCATCGTAAACCCCGTAAGGCCGTGGCACTGGAAGTCAGCACCTGGGGTGATATGGTCAAGCTGATCCTGTGGACCATTCCTTTGGTCGGGGTATTGGCTATTCTGGTGTGGCGTATCCAGAACATGGGGTACCTGTCTGCCACCGGGGCTGCTATCTGTTACGCGGTGATCTTCGCCATTGTCTGCTATCAGATTGTTCAGATACTGCGGGTAAACGTACCCATCCTGAAGAAAGGCGTGCCTGAGGACGACAAATACCCGTTCAACAGTGTGGCTGCCCTGAACAGCACCTACTTCGCTAACTTTGGCGCGGAACTCGCCGTGGTCTCCATGCTGCCGATGTTTTTCGAAGAGACCTGGAGCCTGAGCGCAACGGCAGCGGGGCTGATTGCGGCCTCTTTCGCCTTCGTGAACTTGATGGCGCGTCCGATGGGCGGCCTGGTATCTGACCGCATGGGGAACCGCCGCTTCGTGATGCTCAGCTACATGTTCGGTATTGCCGTAGGCTTCGGACTGATGGGCCTGCTGGATTCCAACTGGCCGCTGATCGTGGCTGTGGCAATCACTGTGTTCACATCCTTCTTCGTACAGGGGGCAGAAGGCGCCACCTTTGGCATCATCCCGTCTATCAAGCGCCGGTTAACCGGTCAGATATCCGGTATGGCAGGGGCTTATGGCAACGTCGGTGCGGTGGTCTACCTGACCATCTTCACCTTCGTTACCCCGACCCAGTTCTTCTTCATCATCGCCGCTGGAGCCTTTGTTAGCTGGATACTGTGCATTATGTGGCTGAAGGAACCCGAGAGCGGCTTCTCTGAGGAATACCACGTGTCTTCTGTCGATCTGCAGATCGAAGAAGAGGAGCGCCAACGGTTGGCGGGCCAGACAGCACGGTAAAAACGTTCCCTTTACAACGGGAGCTGTGACAACCCGCCGCGGAGCAATCCCGGCGGGTTTTTTGTATGCTCGGAGGAAAGTGGTCGCAACAGGAGAGAGGTCATGGGGTTCTGGGAACGCTGGTCCGGGCTGATGGGGGCGATGTTGGCGCTGGCCCTGTTACTCGGATTCTGGCAGCTCCTGGGCGAAGGCGAGGATCTGGAAGCCCGTGACAGCAGGGGTAGAACTCCCCTGATTGTGGCGGCGGAAGAGGGCGAGACTGACCGGGTTGCCGAGCTGGTCGAGCGTGGGGCCCGGGTTGACGCAGGGGACGACTGCAAGTGGACGGCCATGATGAGGGCTGCCTCCCGTGGTCATACGGATATTCTTGCCTTCTTGCTGGATCATGGCGCGGATATAAACCATACGGAAAAAACCGGCTATACGGCTCTGATGGGGGCGGTGATTGCCAGCCGTCCGGAGGCTGCACGCCTGCTACTGACCAGAGGTGCCGATCCTGACATCCGGGAATACGAAAACGGGCAGACTGCGCTGATGATGGCTGTGCGCAACCGCAATCCGGAACTGGTTCGGTTGCTGCTCTCTGCCGGGGCAGATCCGGAGCTGGTTAATAAATCGGGCAAGAGCGCCAGGGATCTGGCGCTGGAGGCAAGTGCCGGGGAGGGGGAGCCCATGCAGCAGGTGCTCACTGCTCTGGGTTGTGAGCCCGAAGCCGCGGAGAAACGCTGATCATTGGTCGTTCCCTGCCGCCATAAAAAAGCCGGCCCTTGTGGGGCCGGCAAGCAGAGGTCTAACGCTTGGATTCTTGCTGTTACGGATTCTTGATGTAGGCGTTCTTGCGCAGGTAGAACCACCAGTTAACCACCAGACACACCGCATAGAACACTGCGAACCCGTACATGGCCACTTCCGGGGTGCCGGCCTGGATTTCCTGGCCCATCACCCGAGGAGCGATGAACGCGCCGTAGGCGGCGATTGCTGAGGTCCAGCCAAGTACCGGGCCCTTCTGCTGCTGGTTGAAGATGAAACCAATGCTGCGGAAGGTGGAGCCATTGCCAATACCGCTGGCGGCGAACATCACAATGAACAGGATCAGGAACAGGGCAAAGTAGCTGTTCGGATCAGTTGAGTTGTAGGCCAGCATCATCACGTAGCCGGTGGCGACCGAAGCGACAACCATCACCACCGAGATGATCTGGGTAACGATGGAACCGCCCATCTTGTCGGAAATCCAGCCTCCGACCGGACGAATCAGAGCGCCGACGAATGGTCCCATCCAGGCCCAGGTCAGAGCGCTGGGTGCATCCGGGTTGACTACACGGGTCATGGCGCCATCCGCTCCGACTTCCATCATGTTGCCGAAGATGACGCTGATGGACAGCGGCAGGGCGGCAGAAAAGCCGATGAAAGAACCGAAAGTCAGGATGTAAAGCACGGTCATGGACCAGGTGTGCTTGTTGCTGAAGATGGCAAACTGGTTCTTTATGTTGGGCTTGATGTCACCTGGGATCAGTCTGAGCAGCGCCACGGTCAGCACGATGGTGATGGGCAGGGCCAGCCACATATTCATGACTGACAGGGCCCAGACGCCGGCAATAGAGGTCAGCAGGCCAACGCCATAGAGACCAAGAATCTTACCGAAGGCAGATATCGGGCTGCCAGGGTTGGGAGTCACCACCTTGAGGTTGTTCATGCCGAACCAGCCCGCGAAGGCCAGCGGAATCAGAAACACCAACCAGATGAAGCCTGCATTCTGGATCCAGGTGTCGGTGCCGGCCTCAATGCGCCCAATCAGAGTGCCACTTGGGCTTTGCAGCTGCATGGGGTCGCCGGCAAGGGCGCCGAACACTCCGACGGTCATCACCAGAGGGATCAGAATCTGCATGGTGGTCACGCCGAAGTTGCCCAGGCCGGCGTTCATGCCCAGCCCGTAACCCTGTTTACTCTTGGGATAAAACGCGCTTATGTTGCTCATGGAGCAGGCAAAGTTACCGCCGCCAATACCGGACAGCAGCGCCAGCGCCTGGAACACGATGAACGGTGTGTCTGGATTCATCAGGGCGACACCGGTGCCGAACGCCGGGATCATCAGCAATGCGGTGGTCAGAAAAACGGTATTGCGACCGCCGGCAATCTTGATCATGAACGAGGCCGGAATTCGCAGGGTTGCACCGGACAGGCCGGCAATGGCCGTAAGTGTGAACAGCTGTTCAACGGTGAAAGAAAACCCCAGGTTTTTCATCTGGGTGGTGATCATTCCCCACATCAGCCAGATGGCGAATCCCATCAGCAGGCTGGGGATGGAAATCCACAGGTTGCGGGAGGCGACTTTCTTGCCCTCCCGCTCCCAGAACTCCTCACTTTCGACATCCCAGTGTTCAATGTCGGCGTTGGTTTTTGCCATGGTTAAGCTCCTCGTTTCTTTGACCCGGAGCCACCGGAATCAGTGGCTGTCACGGCGTTGGAGTCATTTTGCAAACGAGGCGGGTATTTCAATCCTGATAAATATCAAGGAAGGTTGTCGGTAAGGTGATCTCGCAATTCGGCTCTTTTTCTGAAAGGCTTGGTCGCTTTTAAAAACCTTTTAAAACATAAAGTTATGTTGGTGGTATGCCGTAGGTAGTAGCTGCTTTTCGAGTTGGCGCAGTAGAGGTAGCCAATCATTTCCGGTGGCTATGGCGGGCCGTGCCGGGTTTTTGCGCAAGCGGATATAGGGCCATGACCTGACCGGCGACGCCTGCAAAGGTCAGAGCCCAGCAGCCGGAAGAGAGCCATAGAAGTTCAGGTTGGGAGTAGGGCATGGCCCCCGCCAGGTAGCGGCTTATGGTGGCGGCTGCCACCAGTATCGCGATGGCGGTAACCTGCCATGCTGGCGGAAATGTCCGGCGTGCCCGCTGCCAGGCCAGTCGAAGCATCACGCTCCCCGAGAGTGTCCCCAGCGCTCCGACAACAATCAGGTGCAGCGCGGGAAGAACCGGCCGTTCGGTCAGCAGGTGAGTGCCTGCGAACGCCGAGCCGATGGCCAGCCACAGATAGCCAAGGGCCAGCACCAGCAGGTCGGGCCGGTTACTGCAGTGCCAGAGCTTCCAGCGGACAATCCGGGTAACGACAAGTGCGCTGGCGGCGAGAAGAAGAGCGCCGGCCAGTTGTTCCGTGGCACTGAACAGCATCAATGCCATGGCGATTGGCAGGACGACCAGCAGCGCTCCTTCTATGTGGGGTTGTACCCGAGCTTCCAGGGGGATGCCCCGCTTTTCCAGCGTGCCGGCCACGGCCGGCGCAATAATCCTTCCGCCCATAAAAGTCATCAGTAATAGCAGGCCCAGGATGGTGGTTTGTAGCAGTCGGCGGGTGTCCGGCAACGGCAGGCCGGTTTCTGTCAGAAAGTAGATCAAAGCCATCAGGCAGAGCACGAGAATCAGCGGGCCGGCAATTTTGTTGCGCCATTTCTTGGCCGCCTGAAACCGTGGCACCACATACCATGCCAGCAGCAGTGCAAAAGCCGGGCTGAGTGACTGTGCGAAGAGTGTTTCGGGTGCCAGCAGCCAGGCAAGCCGGGCCGCTAACCAGAGCCCAAAGAGCAGAACGAGGGCGCGCCGGGGTTGCGGCCCGAGTGTGTAACCGGCGATCAATGCCAGTGCGAAACCAAAAATCAGCTCATGGCCATGGCCAGCACCAATCAGCCCCGGGGGCCACCCATAGCCGGATAGCGCTGCGTAGATGGACAATGGAACCACCGTAGCGGCCCAGAGTGAGGCCGCCGGGAAAAACAGCCAAAAGCTGTGCATATTGGGTTGTGTTGAGCGTGCCACAATGTCATCCGGAGTAATGAGTCGACTGAGTCGGAGTGTCAACGTTGGATGGGTTGTGGTCAATGCTTTGCGAACGGTGCGTGACGGCCACGCATTCAGACGGAATGAGGAAGAACCCCGTAATAGATAGCGCTGAAATGGCAGGCACTACCGCCAATGACGAACAGGTGCCACACCGCGTGCATGTAAGGGATGCGATCGGCCAGGTAAAAGGCTACACCGGCGGTATAGACAATGCCGCCAGCGATGGTCAGTTGCAGAGCCGTCTCACTGAGGTTGGCCACCAGGTCGGATGACGCGAAGGTGATCAGCCAGCCCATCGCGATGTAGATGCCTACCCGTGCCAGCTTGAAACGGTTTTTGAAAATCACCTTGAATACCACGCCGGTCAGGGCCAGGGACCAGATGACGGCAAACAGGGTCCAGCCGGTGGTGCCGCGCATGTTGACCAGCAGAAAGGGTGTGTAGGTACCGGCAATCAGCAGGAAAATGGCGCAGTGATCGAGAGTCTTGAAGGCCGTTTTCAGGCGCGGATGGCGGGCGCCGTGGTAGAGCGCGGACGCCATGTACAACAGAATCAGTGAGGCACCGAATATGCTGAAACTGACAATCTTCCAGACATCCCCCAGTTGGCTGGCGCCTGCGATCAGGGCGACCGCCCCTACCACACTCAGCAGGGCTCCAATACCGTGGGTGGCGCTGTTAATCCACTCTTCTATCCTGTGATGAACGGAATCTGGCTGGCTGTGCGTCATGGTTTGGATAATTGCCTTATGGGGAAATTGCGATTCAACGAAAGTATAGGGTATTTCAGCGTACAAGTGTACGCAAATCGTGGCCCATGAACATTCTGTGACTTCGTTCAGAAAAACTGAAAGACCTGCCGGAAATCTTCCGTTTTTGTCTTGCGGTCAGAGCCGTTAGGCTTTGAATTATTGAACGCACACACAGGAGATTGTTGCGATGGCGAAAGTTCTTGTTCTTTATTACTCCATGTACGGTCACATTGAGACCATGGCCAATACCGTGGCCGAAGGCGCTCGCGGTGTTGACGGGGCCGATGTCGTTGTTAAGCGTGTTCCGGAGACCATGGCCGATGAAGCCTTTCTGAATGCCGGTGGCAAGGCCGATCAGGGCGCCCCGGTGGCAGACCCGAAAGAACTGGCGGACTACGACGCTATTATCTTTGGTACCCCGACCCGCTTCGGCAACATGGCGGGCCAGATGCGTACATTCCTGGATCAGACCGGCGGCCTCTGGGCTGAGGGCAAGCTGCATGGCAAGGTCGGCAGTGTCTTCACTTCTACCGGCACCGGCGGTGGTCAGGAACAGACGATTACCTCGTTCTGGACCACTCTTGCTCATCACGGCATGGTGTTGGTGCCGCTGGGTTACGGCATACCGGAGTTTTTCGATATTTCAGAAGTGAATGGCGGTACGCCCTATGGCGCCTCGACCATTGCGGGCGGTGACGGCAGCCGGCAGCCAAGCGAAAAAGAGCTGGCCATTGCCCGTTTCCAGGGCAAGCACGTGGCTGAGCTGGCGATCAAGCTGCACGGATAATTGCACCAGGGAGCTAACTCAGGTTTTGGCGGCGGACGAAGTTCCGCCGCTTTTTTATGGGGTTTTATTCTGATTGGCAAAGGCGGTTTTCAGGCGGGAGAAAGTGGCTGGCACCACACCCAGCCAGGAAGCGAGCTGGTTGTCCGGTACCCGCTTGACCAACTCCGGATATTCCTCCAGCAGCAGCTGGTAGCGTTCCCGGGCCGACATGGTGTGTTTTCGGTATTCCCGCATGCTGGTCAGTTCTGCGATTTCCTCTGTCAGTACCAGGGCAAACTTGTGCCATTGGCCATCGCCGTAGCTTTGGATGGCCGAGCGAAAAGCCGCAAAATCGGCCACCCACAGGGTGGCAGGCAGAACGCTGGTCAGGCATAAGGTGTTTCGAACGGTACGGCTGCGACCAAAGACTGGCCAGATCAGGTCACCTTCGGAAAAGAAATGGTGGACGGCGACCTTGCCGGCCGGGGATTCCCGGAACAATCGGAGGATGCCGTACTGAACCAGATAGACATTGCCCCAGGGACGGTCGTGTTTTTCCAGCGGGGTTTCCGGATCAACCCGTTGTTGCTGAAACAGGCTGGCGAGATGACTGAGAAACCGGGCCTCCGGATTGTCCTGGTTTTCGTTCAGGCAGATTCCGAAGGCGTGGCTCAGGCCATTCAGGAGTGCCACTTCGGCGGGTGCGACACTGTAGTGCATCAGATCATCACTGTCGCTACCCAGCAGGCATGGTGCGGAGGCCACGGGCGGCCTGAAACTGCTGTTCATATCTTGACCCCGGCTGCATTAGCTTAGGTCAATTATCCTACCATGAAAGCTACATTCGAAATGACTTAAACCATTAAGCCTATGTTACTCAGTCGATAAGGGTCAGTGGCTGGTGCCTTCCTCGTAGTTGATCTTGTTCCAGACGTTGTACTTGCCGGACGGCTTGTTCATCGGAATGCGTTTTTCCTCTTCCAGGGTGTCTGCGTCATAGACAATGATGGCGCCATCATCATCCCAGATGCTCAGCAGCAGCTTCTCGCCATGGCGGTCGAATTCCACGTGCGCGGCCACTTTTCCCGGCTCCGGCTGAAGAGTTTTGACGATCTCCAGGGTCTGCTTGTCGATAATGTGCACCTTGTCAGCGTTGGGGCCGAAGAACACATCTGCCCAGGCGTAACGGGAATTTTCGTGACTGCGCATGAAAAAACCGGGACCTTCGGTTTTCAGAGTCTTGATCACTTCCCAGGTGTCCATGTCGATAATGGAGATGGCGCCGGCCCGGAAGTGGGGGGTGGCCATTACCCGGCGGCCCTCATGCTCCCAGGTAATGCCGGAACCGAGGTGGGGCATGCCGGGCAGCGGCAGTTCAGCCGTGGTTTTGCCGGTATCCAGGTCGATCACCACGCCGTGTTTGCCATCCCGGGCAGCACCGATCAGGTGCTGGTATCCGGGGTCGAAAAAGAAGTCGTCCAGCAGGGTGTCGGTGGTCATCCGGCGCACCTTCGCTTCACGGTTTTCGACGGTGACCTCCCAGGCTTCGGGGATGTCTTTAAGGGCTGCGATAAAGCTGTCTCTGGGCGGTGCGGCGTAGACGGCACTTACCCGGGAGCTTTCACCAGCATCGTTTTCGACCGGGATGATATCCAGCATTTCCAGGTCGGCGGCATCGAACAGCACCATAGAGTGGGGCAGGTAATTGGCTGCCAGCACATAGTTGCCGTCAGCGGAAACCGCGATGTTGCGCATATTGATGCCGGCGCGAACTTCGGCCACGACTTTCAGATTGTAGATGTCGTACTTGGTGATCCAGCCATCCCGGGAGCCAAAGTACACATAACGGCCGTCAGGGCTGTATTTGGGGCCGCCGTGCAGGGCGAAGCGGCTTGGGAAGCGGTGGATGGGCTCCATTTTGTCGCCATCGAGCAGTGTGACATGGTGGTCGCCGATTTCCACCACCAGGAACAGGTTCATCAGGTCCGCCTCAAACACTGGCTCATCCGGCAGTGAGCCCTGGGGGTGGCTGACCTCCCGGCTGCTGCGGATTTCCGCCTCGCCCCATTTCAGCTCATGGCTCGGGGGCTGATAGATGAAGTCGGTCAGCGCCGCGATCTGCTGGTCGTTGAGGATGGTTTTATAGCCAGCCATCTGAGTGGCCGGTCGTCCCTCCCGGATGACCTGCTCGGCCTCGGCTTTTTTCAGCCGGCCCAGGTTCTCCGGCAGCAGCGCAGGGCCCATACCACCGAGTCTGTCTGGGCCGTGGCAGGCCGCGCATTGCTGCAGGTAGAGGGTCTCTGTGTTCTGGTTGTTGGCCTGTTCGGCCAGGGCCGGGCCTGTGATCAGGGCGCCAGCGATCAGCAGGATGGTGTTCAGGTTTGCTCGGGCTTGGTTCAGGTTCACCAGCTACAGCTCCCGGTTGGTCAGATAACGTTTTGCGTTCAGGCGGGCCGTTGGCCGGCGGTGACGGCAGGCTCGGTCAGGGCGCTGTTCCATCCTGCCTGGGCCGGGCGGGCCAGCTTGTCCGCCAGTTGCACCACCTCGCCCACAATAATCAGGGTGGGTGGCTGGAAGTCTTCCCGATCAATGGTGTCTACCAGGTCTTTCAGGGTGGTGACCGTCATGTGTTGCAGTGGTGTGGTGCCGCGTTCCACCAGAGCCACCGGGCAGTTTTCTGAAAGGCCGTGGGCCGTCAGTTCGCGAACAATGGTCGGTGCATTGTGCAGGCCCATGTAGAACACCCGGGTCTGCCCTGGTGCGGCCAGTACCGGCCAGTTGAGTTCCAGAGTCTGGTCAGCCTTACGGTGACCGGTGACGAAGGTCACGCTCTGGGAATAATCCCGGTGGGTCAGCGGAATGCCGCAGTAAGAGGCGCAGCCCGCAGCAGAGGTAATGCCAGGCACCACCTGGAAATCGATGTCATTGTCCACCAGGAACTCGGCTTCTTCTCCGCCGCGGCCAAAAATATATGGATCGCCGCCTTTCAGGCGCACTACCCGCCGCTGTTTCATGGCCAGTTGCACCAGCAGTTCGTTGGTTTCTTCCTGGGGTACGTAGTGGCACCCGCTGGCCTTGCCCACATGAATGCGTTCAGCACGGGGGTTCACCAGTTCCATGATTTGCGGGGAAACCAGGCGATCATAAACAACGGCATCGGCCTGCTGAATCAGCATCAGCGCGCGCAGCGTGAGTAACCCGGGGTCACCCGGCCCGGCACCGACAATAGCAACTTCTCCCGGCCGCAGAGGTTGTTCCGCAAGCTGGAACTCCACCAGGCATTTTTTTCGCGGGTTTGTGGTCATGGCGCGTTCCTTAAAGATTGTGAACCGGGATTTCGATCACCGGAGCGGCGACCCGTCGGGGGGTGTTATCAACTACCCCGATTTCCTCGTTGGTGAGATAGCAGCCCGGATCTTCCTCCCAGAAGTCGCCAGACACGTTGTAAGCCCGTACCCGGGTGTTGCCGTTGCAGATATTCAGGTATTTGCAGTCCGCGCAGCGCCCTTTTACCGGGCGCGGATGCTGGCGGAAGCCCTGCATCAGCGGATCGGTGGTTTCCGACCAGATCTTCGAAAACGGGGTTTCCCGCACGTTGCCCAGGTTGTGATCCCACCAGAAGGTGTCCGGATGCACCACGCCGAGGTTGTCGATATTGGAGATATTTACGCCAGAGGAGTTGCCGCCCCAGTTGGTCAGCCGCTGGGTGAGGGCGTCGACCTGGTCCGGGTAATGCTCTTTGGCCCACTCAATCAGGAAGGGACCATCAGCATCGTTGTTGCCGGTGACGTACTCCCGCTCGATACCGCGCTTGAGTTCGTCGTGGCAGTGGTTGAACAGCAGGTTCATGGCATCGCGGGTCATGTCGTACCAGGCATCCCGCTTCTTGTTGCGGCCGCCCCGGCCGGAGTAGTTCAGGTGCGACAGGTAGAACTTGTCGATCTGATGCTCGTCCAGCATCTCCAGCATGGCCGGCAGTTCCGGGTAGTTATCCTGGGTCAGGGTGAAGCGCAGGCCCACCTTGATGCCAGCTTGCTTGCACAGGGCTACGGCGTGCATGGACTCTTTGAAGGCGCCTTTTTTCTGGCGGAATTCGTCGTGGGTGGTTTCCAGGCCGTCGATACTGATGCCCACGTAGTCGTAGCCCACCTCGGCGATTTTGCTGATGTTGTCTTCGGTAATCAGGGTGCCATTGGTGGACAGGCCCACGTAGAAACCCATGGCTTTGGCCCGGTGGGAAATATCAAAGATGTCGGGTCGCATCAGTGGCTCGCCGCCGGAGAGGATGAGTACCGGCACGCCGAAGGCTTTGAGGTCGTCCATTACCTTGTAGACTTCCTGGGTGGTGAGTTCGCCTTTGAAGTCGATGTCCGCTGAAATCGAATAGCAGTGTTTGCAGGTGAGGTTGCAACGGCGAATCAGGTTCCAGATCACCACCGGGCCGCTGGGTTTGGGGACCGGGCGCACCGGTGCCGGGTTCATCAGGCTCTTGATGTAGCGGGTCATGCGAAACATAGTTTTTCTCTCTCATCGGGAGTGGCTTTCTTGCCTCTCCGGGCGGGCCTTTACCGGCTCTCTGCCCTTCTAACTATCCCCCTGCGGGCGCTGGGTATCCATACCTTTGATGGAGTACTTCAGGAGGTACGTGCTACTGCTTATCTGTTTGTTTTTTCAGTCGTAATCCTGTTTTTTTCAGGATGGCGGAACTGTACAGGATGGTGTGTCCGGTGCAGGCGTCGCCGAGCACCTCGCGGATTTGGGCTGCCTTGTCCTCGACTTCCTCGCGGCTGATACCATGCACCATGGCAAAGAGGTTGAAGCTCCAGTAGGGCAGGTGTCTTGGTCGGCGGTAGCAGTGGCTGACAAAGGGCAGGCAGCCGACTTTCTCGCCGAGTTGGGCGATTGCATCATCCCGGACATCCCACACGGTCATGCCATTGAACCGGTACCCGAGTTTGTAGTGATCCGGTACCGCCGCGACTCTCCGGATGACCCCGGCTTCCTGCATTCGTTGAAAACGCGACAGCACCTCGTCTGCGGGCATGTCGAGCTGTTTTCCCAGTTCGGCCCAAGGGTCGGAAACCAGCGGTAATCCGGATTGGGTGGCAACGATGAGTTCACGATCCCGGTTACTCAGCACCGGGTCAGACTTCAAAGTGAAGGTGGACATGAAACTCCTGCTCCTTGGGCATGTTGTAGACCGGGTAGCCCGTAAGTGACTCAATCCGCTGGATGGTTTCGTCAATGCCTTCCGGTGTTTCCGTGGCCAGAACAAACCACATGTTCAACTCATGCTCGCGGCGGTAGTTGTGGGCTACCTCGGGGAAGCTGTTCACCTGCTCGGTCACATTGGCAAAATCTTGTTCCGGAATGCGCATGGCCGCGAGCGTCAGGCCGCCGCCCATTTCGCCAGCATGAAACATGGGGCCAAAACGAGTCAGGGTCCCGTTGTCCAGCAATGCCTGGAGGTGCTTCAGCAGAGTTACTTCTGATACGCCCAATTCATCGGCCACGTCTTTGTAGGGGGTTCGCGTAAGTGGCAGGCCGTATTGCAGGCGGTTGATAATTGCACGCTCCAGGGGCGTGAATTCGGGTAGTACAGGCATGTGGTCTGATGGCTTTGAACGCTCAGCAATTGCTGACATAACGGCCTCCGCGCTGCAGGTAGGCTTTGTTGCTGAACAGGATGGCGTGATCCACATTGCTCAACTCGTGTTGCTCAATCAGATCGGCGAGCTGATTCAGAACCCGTTCGCGACTGACACCATGGATCATGCAGAACAGGTTGTAGGGCCAGTCTGGCAGGCGCCTTGGGCGCTGATAACAGAGGGTGACACAGGCGGCGGCTGCCATGGCCTCGCCCAGTGTTGAAACCCGGTCGTCCGGCACGTTCCAGACCACCATGGCATTGGCGCGATAACCCAGGGTGCGGTGCTTGACCACCAGCCCCAGGCGTTTGATTAGCCCCTGCTGCTGCCACTGGCTGACCGCGTTCATAACCTGTTGTTCGGACAGCCCGGTGCGCTCGGCCAGGGTCTGATAGGGGCGAGGTGTCAGGGGCAGGCCGTTTTCAAGCTGCTCGCGCAACCTCAGCAGGCCCCAGGCACTCATGGATTCGGTATCAAACAGATAACTGTAGTTCGGGCCGGTGGCTGGCAGGTTCATGGTAATGCCTCCCAGTCGATGTCAAAGCCCAGGTCGATATGGTAACCCTCGACCATTGGCAGTCTCAGCATCGGCAGCTTCAACTGGTGTTCCAGCTCGTCCAGCCGTTCCTCCAGAGTGTCTTCATCCGGAGCGGTCATCACGAACCAGAGGTTGTAGGTGTGCTCCCGGGCGTAGTTATGATTCACGCCCGGGGCACGGTTGATTCGGGCCGCCACCAGATCCATTTGTTCTTCTGGCGCGGCCACGGCAGCCAGCAGGCTGGCGCCCGCCTGACTGTGTTCAAACACCGGGCCGACCCGGCTGAGCACCTGCTGTTCCTGCAGGGCAGACAGTCTCTGGATAACCTCTTCCTCGGTCAGGCCCAGTGTCCGGGCCATTTCCTCGTAGGGGCGTTCGCAGATCGGCAGGTTACGCTGGTAACTGTCGATCAGTTGTCTGTCTGCCGCATCCAGTCTCATCAGGTTGCTCCTCCGGGCCGGGGCCGGGATCAGTACACGTCGTGCTGGGTGTTGTAAGTGTTGAACTTACCGGTCGGGGTGACCATGTAGTCGCCCTTGATCACCTTCTTCAGCTTGCGTGTCTTGTCGTCGACCACAACGATGGCGGATTTCTTGTCCTGGGTGTTCCAGACAGAGAACCACACTTCATCGCCCGCCTTGTTGTATTCCGGCTGCACCACGCGCTTGGGACCCTCGCCCAGATCAGCCCAGTCGGCAATTGGCAGCACCTCATAGCCGGCATCAAAATTGTTGATGTCGAAGACGGCGACGCTCTGGCTGACGGCTTCCGCTGGGTTCAGGGCCGTGTCAACGTAAAGGTTGGTAGACTCCGGATGGGTCTTCACGAACAGTGAGCCACCACCCTGGCCGTCCACGGTGCGAACCACCTTCCAGGCTTTGTCCGGGTGGCCTTCCGGGTCGGTACCGATCATCTGGATGGTCTGATCACCCAGGTGAGAAGTCGCCCAGACAGGACCATGCTCGGGGTCAACGAAGTTGGCGCCACGACCGGGGTGCGGAATTTTGCCAACATCAACAATCGCCTCCAGGTTACGATCCTGAGCATCCACAACCGCAATCTTGTTGGAGTTGTTGGCCGCTGTCAGGAAGTAACGCATGCTGGCATCCCAGCCGCCATCGTGCAGGAATTTTGCTGCATCAATGGAGGTGATGTTCATGTTCTCCATGTCTTCGTAGTTCACCAGCATGATTTTGCCGGTTTCCTTCACGTTGACGATGAATTCCGGATGGGCGTGGGACGCGACAATGGCAGCTACCCGTGGCTCAGGATGGTATTCCTGGTCGCCTACGGTCATGCCCCGGGTGCTCACAATCTTCTTGGGCTCCAGGGTGTCGCCGTCCATGATCACGAACTGTGGTGGCCAGTAGGTGCCGGCAATGGCGAGCTTGTCTTCCCAGCCCTTGTACTTGGAGGTTTCGACAGAGCGTGCTTCCATACCGACCTTGATCTTGGCGACGGTTTTAGGCTCTTCCATCCACAGGTCGATCATGTTGATCAGGGCGTCACGACCGATAACCATCACGTAGCGGCCGGAGGCAGACATCCGGGAGATGTGTACCGCGTAGCCGGTATCGATGATCTTCACGACCTCCTTGGAATCACCGTCGATCAGGGCGATCTGGCCGGCATCACGCAGGGTGACACTGAACAGGTTTTCCAGGTCCAGGTCGTTCATTTGCTTGGTCGGCCGGTCTTCCGGCGGAACGATCACTTCCCAGGTGTCCTTCATATCAGCCAGGCTGAATTCGGGAGGCATGGGAGGCTCGTGCATGATGTACTTGGCCATCAGTTCCACGGTTTCTTCATCGAAGTCACCGGAGGTCAGCCAGTTCGGCATACCGGCCGGGGAGCCGTAACTGATAAACGCCTTGAGGTAGTCGATACCGCGCTCCTGGGTGATGTCCGGAGTCAGCGGTTTACCAGTGGCGCCTTTACGCAGTACGCCGTGACAGCCGGCGCAGCGCTGGAAGTAGATCTGCTTCGCTTTCTCGAATTCTGCATCGGTCAGATCCGGCGCACCGGGGGAGCGAACAATTTTGGCAGATTCCGCATCTACTGCACTGGGGGTGCCTTCATAGGCCATGGTGGACTTGTCAGGGTCTTTCGGGGCTGCCTGTGCGTTCATTACGCCCAACGACGTAATGGCCACGGCCATTGCCAGCGGCTTGATCATCAGTTTGGTTACTCTCATCAGGTTCTCTCCTTGGGGTTCAAGAGTACTCCTAGGTTTCTCTTGTTATGGCTTATGAACCTTGATTAATGTCAGAAAGATGCTGGTTTTCAAGAGAGTACCTCGCAGGTGGTAGATGGCGTATGCCTAAAGATCACTGGATACCTGCCAAAAATTTAATCAATATCAAGGCCATGAAATTGTTGGGATTGCAGCATGGCTGTGATCCTTCAGGAGAGCGCTGATGAAACGGTCCGCACTGGGCGTTTGCTGGCAAGTGGGTGTATTGGCTACCGCCCTGATGCTGTCGGCAGGCGCTGTTGCCGGGGCACCGGAAACCGAGGATGAGTTGGCCAATTTTGTCATTCAGGATTGTGGCTCCTGTCATGGTCTGAAACTGAAAGGCGGCCTTGGCCCGCCCTTACGGCCTGAGGATATCGAAGCCCTGCCAGAGACAGCCGTTGCGGCCATCATCCGGGAGGGCGTTCCCGGTACGGCCATGCCGCCCTGGAAAGCCCTGCTGACCGACCGGGAAATTGCCTGGATCAGCCGGCAGCTGAAATCCGGCGCCTTGATTGCCCCCGAAGCCGATTCTTCCCGAAGCCGATAACCGAAGGACCCACGATGAAACGTCTGTTTGCACCGATTGCACTGATCATCGCCGCCACCGTAACCACCGGCTGCCAATCCCTGTCGGCACCTCCGACTGTTGAGCTTCGCGGCACAGGTGACCTCGGTTTGATCATCGAACGGGCCACAGGCTCGGTATTGGTGGTTGACCACTCCGAACACGAAATCCTGGGCCGGGTAGAAGGGCTGGGCGATTTGTCTCACGCCTCAGTGGTGTACTCGCGGGATGCCCGATACGGTTATGTCTTTGGTCGTGATGGCGGGCTCACCAAAGTCGACCTGCTCACCCGCACGGTGACTGACCGGGTGATCCAGTCCGGTAACAGCATCGGCGGGGCTATTTCGCAGGACGGCCGTTACGTGGCGGTATCCAATTACGAGCCCGGCGGCGTGAACATTTTCGACAGTGAGACCCTGGATACCGTGGCGGAAATTCCGGCGTTTTACACCAACGCCCAGGGCGAGCAGGATCAGTCCAAGACGGTGGGCCTGGTGGATGCCCCGGGCAACCAGTTTGTGTTCAGCCTGTTCGAGGCCGGTGAAATCTGGACCGTGGATATGCACAGTAATCCGCCCGGCGTATCCCGCCATGAGGCCGGCAAAGAACCCTACGACGCCCTTATCACTCCCGATGGCCGCTTCTACATTGCCGGCCTGTTCGGGGAAGACGGCTTGTCGATGGTGGATCTGTGGGAGCCGGCACAGGGCGCACAGACCATTCTGCCGGATTACGGCAAGGGTGAGCAGCGCCTGCCTGTGTACAAGATGCCGCATCTGGAAGGCTGGGCCATCGCCGACGGTTATGCCTTTGTACCGGCCGTCGGTCGCCACGAAGTACTGGTGGCGGAGATGGAAGACTGGCGCATGGTGCAACGCATTCCGGTGCAGGGCCAGCCGGTGTTTGTGATGGCCAGTCCGGACAACCGCCAGATCTGGGTCAGCTTTGCCCACCCGAAGAACGATGTGGTGCAGGTGATTGATTCCCGCACCCGGGAAATCATTCGCACCCTGGAGCCGGGCAAGTCCGTGCTGCACATGGAATTCACCCCGCGTGGTGAGGAAGTATGGGTCTCTTCCCGGGACAGTGATCGGGTGACCGTCTATAACACCCGTACTCTTGAAGAGGTGGCTACCCTGCCGGCGCGGAAGCCATCCGGAATCTTCTTTACTAACCGGGCGCATCAGCTGGGTCTTTGAGATGAAACCAGCGATCGGCACCTGGCTGTTTCTGATGCTGGCCAGTAACGCAGGCGCGGCTCAGGAGTACGGTTCCGTGCGGGTTGAGGTGATGACGGAGGCGCGCTCAACCACGGTCGCCAGTTATCGGTTGCAGCGATATCTCGAGGCCCGGGACTGTGAGGCCGAGTTGCTGTTCAATCGGGCCGGCGACAGTGACCTGGTTTACCGTCCCGATGGTTCTGATAACCGGCGTGTGCTGGACGCCGTCAATGCCTTTGGCAACTACCCCGTTCCGGTCTGGGTAACCCGTAAAACGGCTGGGGTGCGGTCGCTGGAAGAACTGGACGGCCGGGATGTGTCTGTGGTCGCTGGAAGCGATCCGGTATCCGGTCGTCTGGCTTTGCGAGCTTTGGCCTCTGTGGGTGTAACCCCGAAACCGGGCCAGCGATACGAAGCGGGGGATTTCAACTCAGCCCTGGGTTTGTTGCTGCACAACAACACCCATGCGTCGGTCTCTGAACTTGGGCTGGTCACGCCGTTTCTGGAATCCCAGGGCTTGGCCATCACCTGGCAGGGCGAGCCGGTCCGTGGTGCTGGCTGGTATACCAACGCTAAAACAGACAGCGCGAATCCTGAATTGCAGCCGTGTCTGAAGGCATTGCTGCAGCTGAAGCGCAGCGACGATCGCCAGATATTCAATCTTTTTCCGGAATGGGTGCACGGCTTTGCCACGCCCGATTCCCAGCCATAAAAGGAAGCTGTTTATGACCTTCTACCAACCCGCCGGCAATGAAGTCGAACTGTTCACCGCCGCCGCCGAAAACGGTCTGCCGGTACTGATCAAAGGCCCCACCGGTTGTGGTAAAACCCGCTTCGTCCGTTACATGGCGGAGAAGCTTGGTCGACCGGTCTATACCGTTGCCTGCCACGATGACCTTACCGCCTCTGATCTGGTTGGTCGGCACCTGATCGGTCCGGACGGCACCTATTGGCAGGATGGCCCGCTGACCCGGGCGGTGCGGGAAGGCGGAATCTGCTACCTTGATGAGGTGGTGGAAGCACGAAAGGATACCACGGTGGTACTGCACCCGCTGGCGGACGACCGCCGGGAGTTACCCATCGAGCGCACCGGAGAGCTGCTGAAAGCCGCCCCTGGATTCATGCTGGTGGTGTCCTACAATCCGGGTTACCAGAGCCTGCTGAAGGGCATGAAGCCCAGCACCCGGCAGCGGTTCGTCTCCATGAGCTTCGATTACCCGACGCCGGATGTGGAGCAGACCATCGTGCAGGAGGAGTCCGGTTGCGATGCCGACCTGGCGAAGCAGCTGGTGGGGCTGGCAACCTCGTTGCGTAAGCTGAAAGACCACGATCTGGAAGAAGCAGCGTCTACTCGCCTGCTGATTCACACCGCATACCTGATCGCATCCGGTATGCCCCACATCGAGGCCTGCCGGGCCGGGATGATTGAGCCGCTGTCGGATGATGCGGTGACTGTGAATGCACTGATGGAGGTGGTGTATGCCGTATTCGGGCAGTCCGAAGACTGAACCGCCCGGGGCGATTGCCCCGGTTATCTGGTACTTGCTGAACCTGTTGGCGTTGCCGATTATCGGCTTCATTGTGTTGCTGACGATTGCCATGAAATCCGGTGATGCCCACGCGTTGCGGCGGGCTCATAGCAAGGCGGCGGTTTATATGTCGATATTGGGGGCTGTGCTGATCAGCGGCGGTGTTGCCGTTTGCTGGCTCATTTATGGCAACACCGGATTGTTCTGGACTTACGCGATCGTCTGGGCAGTGGTGCTGCACACGTCGTTCGTACTCTGGGGAATGATTTCCCTGGCTCAGGCAATCGGCAACAAGCCGCCGACATTTCCGAAGAAGTTGCTGTAACCACCAGAGTCAGGGCGCCGTGGCGGGGGTAGGCCTTCCAAAAATGTGCGGAGCCATGGATGGCGGAGCAGAAGCGCCACATGGGTGAGACAAGTGAATTAGAAGCGAAGCTTCGCACGCAGACGAACGACAGCAATCTATGACTGCTGGCTGGACCCGCTTGCGGGTGCCGTAAGGAGCGGTTTTTGGAAGGCCTACCCCCGCCATGGTGCAAGCTCCAGCCTGGAAGGCTACCGTTGCGTCCGGCTCAGGTGTCAGCCGACCAGGTGAATTCCTGCCAGTACCGAGACAACGACAACAGCCCATCCTTGCGCCGCCATTCTCCAGCCCCAGGGGGCATGCTTCATTTCCATGAAGTGATCTACCAGCAGGACTGCTTTCACAATCACCAGTCCAAAAACCAGCCAAATGAGAACCGACATATCCGCGCCAGCCTGCATAGCCACAACAGGAGCCATGGTGCAGATCATCAAGGCCACATAAACCGCTAACATATCAGCCTCCTCAGGCCAGGACATAGAGCATCGGGAACAGCACCAGCCACACCAGGTCGACCATGTGCCAGTAGGAGGCGCCGGATTCCATGCCGTTCATGTCGTCGCCGTTGTAGTCGCCTTTTTTCACCTTTACCGCCAGCACGACGAGGATGATCTGGCCCAGCACCACGTGCATGAAGTGGAAGAACGTCAGGAAGAAATAAAACATGAAAAAAGTGTCGGTGCCCAGGTTGTAGCCGTTGGCGTAGAGGTCCGCGTATTCGTAGAGCTTGCCGAAGGTGTAAACAGACGACGCCGCGATAGCGGCCCAGAGCAGGGCGGTTGTGCCGGGTTTTCGGTTGCGCAGGCGATGAACGGACAGGGCGACCAGGTAGCTGGCGGTGATCAGGCCAACGGTGTTGATCAGTCCGGTCCAGGGGTGCAGGGCGTCCTTGCCGGCGGAGAAGGTGGCCGGGTCCATGCTTCGGGCCACGCCGTAGCCGATGAACAGGATGCCGAACACGGCCAGTTCCGCGAAGATGAAAAACCATACCGCGATATCACCGGGCAGATGCCGCCTGTGGGCGGCGTGAGCATCAGCCATTGCGTTCTCCGTTAACGGGTCAGGTTCATGTATAGCTTGGGTAGTTGACCGGGCAGCTGGGTCGGGTCTTTGATCACCACGAAGTTACTGCTGCCGAACACGTAGGGCAGGTATTCGTTGGCTTCTTCGTCGATGGTTACGCAGAACGGTGTCAGCCCGGCCTTGTGGGCCTCCTGTACGGCCATGCGGGTGTCTTCCACGCCATAGCGGCCTTCGTACAGGTCCAGGTCGTTGGGTTTGCCGTCGGTGAGCAGCAGCAGGATTTTCTGGTGCTCTGGCCGGGTCTGTAGCAGTTTTATGGACTGACGGATGGCGGCGCCCATACGGGTGTAGTAGCCCGGTTCCAGGGCCTGGATACGGCCTCTTGTGGTGTCGTTGTAAGGCTCGTCGAAACTCTTGATGTGGTGGAAGCGAATGTGGTCCCGCCGTCTGGAGGAGAAGGCAAACAGGGCAAACGGATCACGGCTGGCGGTGAGAGCTTCGCTCAGCAGTTGCAGGCCATCCCGGGCAATGTCGATCACCCGCTGGTGGTTATTGATGTAGGTATCGGTCGACAGCGAAATATCCGTAAGCACCAGGCAGGCGAGGTCCCGCTGGTTCTGCTTGCACTGGCGGAACAGCTTCTGATCCACTTCGCCAATGCCGCGTTTGTGCTGCACCATGCGTTCCAGGCATGCGTCCAGGTCCAGCTCTTCCCCTTCCAGCTGCCGGCGTTCCCACTGGCGCAGAGGTTTCAGCGCGCTGAACTGGCGGCGCAGGGTCCGGGCGGAGCGATTCAGGTGCGCTGGCAGCGGCGAGGGCGTGGCTTCTTTGCTGAGCAGTGGCTGCAGGCAGCAGAATTTTGCCCGGTAATCCTGGCGGCGCCAGTCCCATTCCGGCAGATGAATGCCCGGTCCCAGGTGCAGGTCGTCGTTTTCTTCCGAGGGCAGGTCCAGGTCGAACTTAATGGCGGAAAAGGCTTCGCGACGGTCCTGGGAGACGGAAATCATGTCCATGTCGTCGGCCACGGCGTCGGCGTCTTCTTCTTCGCTGTCATCGCCGGCGCGGTCGATGGGAATGAATTCAGACCAGGAAAACAGGCTTTCCAGTCGAAACAGCATCAGCCCCTGATCCTTGTCGAACGCGTCCACGCGTTCGGCACGTCTGCGTTTCCGTTTTTTAGCCAGGCCACCGGATTTGGACATGGTGTTGTCGTCGCCAATGATCTGGCCTTTGAGTTTGCCCCGGCCCAGCACCGGGTAGAGCCAGAGTACCACCGGCCAGGGGTCGGTCAGGGCTTCTGGCAGGTCGTCTACGCTGCCCGGGTGAATCAGGGCCTGACGAATGGCCGCCTCGCGCTTGGCTTCGTTGCCACGCAGGCTGTCTGGTTCTGGGCGCCACTGCAGCGTGTGTTTTACCAGCCGCTGGTACATGGGCTCCAGGCCCGGCCAGCGGCTCAGCAGTTCCTGCACCATGGCCTGATTGCCGTGCAGCCAGCTGTGATGGTGGATTTCGCCGAGTGAAGCCAGAGCCGCCAGCCACAGGTACAGCTCCCGGTTCACTTTGCGGGACGGGAACAGGGCCAGTCTGTCTGGCAGGCGCAGGCTTTCTTCATCGCGCCAGGCCAGTTCAAATTTGCGGTGGGTGCCGGCCAGCTTTTGCAGGAATCGCCGGCGAATCTGGAAATGCCGGGGCTCAGCAGTCACCAGACTCAGCGCAGGGTCTCCGCCCATGGCCCGGAACATGACACCGAGTGTGCGGGCTTCGTCTTTCAGATGCACGGCATACTCGGGGAATTCGCCCATGGCCTGGCGGGTTACGTAGTCGTGCCATTTCAGTCCGACCCACTCTTCCATCTCGTGTCCTCGTCGTTCAGGCCCGTGATTGTCGCGGGGTGGATTCCACCTGGCGCACAGGAATCAGTACGGTCTGTTTGCCAGGTTCGCCGGGCTCCCAGGTCAGCAGGGAGCCTTCGGGGTTGTCTTTCTGTACTTCCCGGCAGGCGCTCACGCACTGCAGGCACTGGGTACAGCTGAATTTCGCCCGCTTATGGCTGCGGGTGGGCAGTCGCATGGGGCAGGCCTCGTCGCAGGCCTTGGTGCAATCCCGGCAGGCGGCAGCGCGCTTGGTGTCGAAAGTCACTACCCGGCCCTTGCCGTTGGTCATCCAGGCAATGCTTTGTACCAGTCCCACTGCGCAGCCGTATTTGCAGAAGAGGTGCCGGGCAAACAGGAAATCAAAGGTGAACATCGCGGTGGCTACCGCCAGGAAAATGCCCGGGTACAGGCCAATCTGGCCGGTCACCAGGTCGGTATACAGGGGCATGGGTGGCAGCAGGTATGAAAGTAGTGCCAGGGCCCAGGAAAAACCAATGAGCGCGCATGCCAGGGTCAGGCCGGCCCAGTGAATGGCTTTGCCCGTGCTGCCTTTTTTCAGGGCTTCCCAGAGGGTTGGGCGGCCGGTTATGCGGGTCATCACGTCGTTGATGGCTTCCACCACGGAGAAATGCGGGCACAGCCAGCCGCAATACAGCCGGCCCCACTTGAAGGCAATCCAGAGCACCAGTGGCACCAGCACGAGGATGGGCAATACAAACCAGAACAGAATCTGGCCAGCCACCTCGGCCGGGGTGCTCTGGGCGACCCAGTCCAGATTAAGGTTAAACGACAGGGGAAAACCCAACAGAATGAATCGGGTTTCGGTCAGGTCATAACGAAAAATATTGAGTACGGGCGCAAACAAAAACAGCAGGAAGAAAGCGCTGCGGGTAATCAGGCGCTTCTGCTGAAGGGTGTCTTTCGGGTTGACGGTTTGCGCATGCACAGAGGTTGTCCAGGATTTTGGGAATGTGCCGGGGCCCGAAGGCCCCGGCGATCAGGCTTTATCAGGCGTCTGCCGTGGCAGGCCCCCGGACTTCCTCAGCCGGGCTCGCTTCGCCCTTGATAAAGAAGCTACCGAAGTACACCACCAGGCCGGCCATGAAGAAGGCACCGGCGACAAATCGCATCCAGTAGAACAGGGCGATCTGATCCTGGCCTGCCATGAAGGACAGCGCTTCACCGCTTTCCGGAATACGCTGCAGCCAAACCTGCAGGACGCCGGCAGCGGTCAGGAACAGGGTGATGAACACCATGGAGATGGTCATCAGCCAGAAGCCCCACATTTCCACAATCTGGGCGGTATTGCTGTTGCCGTAGGGGCGACCGCGCATGATTGGCATGGCGTAGGAAATGATGGTCAGTACAATCATTACGTAGGCGCCATAGAAGGCCATGTGGCCGTGGGCTGCGGTAATCTGGCTACCATGGGTGTACCAGTTCACCGGAGCCAGGGTGTGCAGGAAGCCCCACACGCCGGCGCCCAGGAATGCCATGACAGTTGTACCCATGGCCCACAGCATCGCGGCCTTGTTCGGGTGGTTGCGGCGGCGACGGTTGATCATGTTGAAGGCGAAGACCACCATCATGAAGAACGGAAGCGGTTCCAGTGCAGAGAACACAGAACCCAGCCAGAGCCAGTACTCGGGCGGCCCGATCCAGAAGAAGTGGTGCCCGGTACCGATGATGCCGGTAATCAGCGCCATGGCGATGATCACGTACAGCCACTTCTCGATCACTTCGCGGTCTACACCGGTGAGCTTGATTAACACATAGGCCAGGATGGCACCCATGATCAGTTCCCACACGCCTTCTACCCACAGGTGGACCACAAACCACCAGAAGTACTTGTCGGTGGCCAGGTTACCGGGGTTGTAGAAGGAGAACAGCCACAATACGGCCAGGCCTACCAGACCGGTGATCAGCACGATGTTGACCACGGTCTTGCGGCCTTTCAGCGCGGTCATGGCGATGTTATAGAGGAACGCCACCACGACCACGGCGATACCGATCTTGGTTATCGTGGGTTGCTCCAGGAACTCCCGGCCCATGGTGGGTAGCAACTTGTTCATGGTGACTTCTGCCAAGGTCGCGTAGTCCACAAACAGGTAGCCCAGGATGGTCAGCGTGCCGGCTGCCGCGAACACCCAGAACAGAATCCACGCCAGCAGGGGGCTGTGCAGTTCGGTCTGGGCTTCTTCCGGAACCATGTAGTAGGTGGCGCCCATGAAGCCGAAGAGCAGCCAGACAATCAGCAGGTTGGTATGCACCATCCGCGCAACGTTGAAAGGAATTTCCGGAAACAGGAAATCACCGACAACGTACTGGAGCCCCAGAATCAGGCCGAACACAATCTGGCCGGCAAACAGAATCAGGGCAAAGATGAAGTAGGGCATGGCGACCCTTTGAGATTCGTATTTCATATCTGCTCCCTTACCCCTCGATGTTGGGTGGCCAACCGTTGTCGTCGATCTTGGATGTCCACTCCAGGAAAGCGGCCAGGTCTTCGATCTCGGAATCACTCAGATTGAAATCCGGCATCTGGCGCCGGCCCGGAATATTCGTGGGCATGGCGTTCATCCAGGCTTTCATGTATGCCTTGAAGACCTCAGTATCACCGCCGCCACGGCGGTCAAACACGTTGGCCAGTTCGGGAGCGAAGTAAGCGCCTTCGCCCATGATGGAATGACAACCGACACAGTTGTTCTCTTCCCACAGATGTTTGCCGCGCACCACCTGTTCGGTGAGCTCGTCGCGGTTATCCCGCTCGGGCATAGCACGCAGCTGAGTGTCAAAAGTCAGGGCCAGGAACAGCAGGACGAAGAAGGCACTTCCCCCCAGATATATGTTCCTGGCCATGCTTTTGGTAAAGCGCTCGGCCATTGGTCTCTCTCCTTGGTTGTTACGAATACCTGACTGCCCCACTAGGATATAAAGATGCATCCCTAATGCTATTGATGATTATCAAAGATGATCCCGGGTTTCTCTATTGCGCTGGGGAGTTACCTCTTGATGGGTAGGTGGTAGACTGCCCCGCTGGTTGTATTTTCAAGGTTTTACGCCCGGAGAGATCATGTCTGCCGCCCTGGCCCTGCTGCTTAAACTTCTTCCGCTTTATGTCACCGTTGCACTGGGTTGGATAGCGGGTCGGTTCCTGGAAGCCAGTGGCCGACATATAGCCGGCATCATGCTCTACATCGTCACACCGTCAGTGGTGTTTTCCGGCGTAATGGCGGCGCCGCTGAGCCCTGAGGTGATTCTGCTCCCCTTCCTTGTTTTCGGAACGTCATCGGTACTGGGGCTGGTTCAGTTGAAACTGGCCAAAAAGGCGCTGTCCGATGGCAGTGCAAACATAATTCCCCTGTGCGTAGGCTCGGGTAACACCGGTTACTTCGGGGTGCCAGTCGCATTGCTTTTGTTCGGGGAAGAGGGGCTGGGGCTTTATATTGTCTGTATGCTGGGTACGACGCTTTTTGAGAATTCCGTTGGCTTCTATCTTGCCGCAAGGGGCCGGTACAGCATCAAGGATGCACTGTGGCGGGTGCTTAAGCTGCCTTCGGTGTATGCCTTTCTGGCAGCGGTGGTCCTGAATCTGGCCGGGATAGGCATTCCGGATATTTTCGTGCCGCTGTTTGATAACCTGCGAGGTGCCTACAGCATTCTAGGTATGATGATTATCGGCATGGGCATTACAAGCTTCCGGGGGTTGGCCGGCAACCCTCGGTTCACGGCGCTGGCATTTTTCGGCAAGTTTGTGATCTGGCCATTGGTGGCTATTGTGTTCTGGTGGGTGGATTCAGCGCTTCTGGGAATCTACGAGCCGGCGGTGCATCAGGCCATTTTCCTGATTTCCATCACACCGATTGCCGCCAATACCGTGGTGATTGCGACTTTGCTGGAGGCCTCACCCAGGCAGGCAGCGGGTACTACGTTGCTCAGTACCTTGTTTGCCCTCGGTTTTATTCCAGTGATGATTGCTTTGGCGTTCGGCGCCGGATAAAGCCGGCTCCGGCAATCAGCAGTCCGGAAGCGAAACCCAGTGCATGGGCCTCCCAGATGACCGGCCCTCCAATCAGGGCCGTGGTCTCGGAACGGTCCAGTCCAACGCCTTCCAATACAAGTTTCACGGACAGTGCTGCAAGCAGTGTGATGGAAAACCAGCGATCCGTTTTCAGCCCTCTCATTGCCAGAATTGCGGCCAGGCCGTGGATACAGCCGGAGAATCCTCGATAGCTGGCCAGGTCTGGCCGGAGCGACAATAGCCCCAGGGAGATCGCTGCGGCCATCAGCAGTGTGATCCAGAGTAACCTGTCGGCAGGCAGGAAGCGTGGGAACAGAAGAGCGAGAATGAGCACGCCTGCCAGATTCAACAGGAGATGGTTCACGTTCAGGTGAACCAGGTGACCTGTAAACAAGCGCCACCACTGTCCGGATGTGATTGTGTCCGTTTGCCACTGCAACAATTGCGGTGGAAGAAAAAATGAAAATACAAGCACCATGCATAACAAGAGTGCCGACCTGTTAACTACTCGAACCCTCATGCGGGACATGTCTCTCATAAATGCAGATTGTTACTGGTTCGGGCTGGTCTCGCCCTGCCAAGCCTATTAGTTTGCGCGAATTCCAATTGCCTTAACAGAAAAGGATTCGCCCGTGAGACGTTTGCTGTACCTTTTCCCGATACTGGTTCATGTCTGGCTGTTGTTGTTCTCAATTCATGCCAGCGCTTCGGAGTCACTGGATTTGTGGATAGATGGCCAGGATTACGAAGTTGAGCTGTAAGCCAACAATCGGCTGGTCTCAGCCCTGGGGGCGCACCAGGCACTCGCCTCGGGCCGCCACTTCCAGGGTAAGGTGGCGGTCGACCCGGACAGCTGGGTAAGGGTGTCTCGCCTGCAGAATGGCTGGGAAGGTATGGCCTACCTGTTTGGGCGTATGCATGTGATTGGTGGCCGGCAGGACAGTCAGCAGTTGGTCACGAAGAGCTTTGGGTTTGATGTCGCTCCCAGCTGCGGTGTTGACCATGTACACAGCAGTGCCGTTATTGCTCCTGATCGTGTTCTTACGCCAATGATGGCGCAGGCGGTGTCTGCGAGCTACGACAGCCTCTGCGACAGCCGGGTAGAAGGAGCCTGCCTGCTGCTGGAGCTGGAGGTGGTGTTCGATCTCGAATTCCAGCAACGTTTCCCCGATGATTTCCAGGACCGGGCCGTCAGTATTCTGAATCTGGTGGAAGGGTTCTATTTCGAGCAGTTTGGTATTGGCCTGGACACCCTGAGTCTAACTTTCCTGAAGACGAATACCTTCACTACATCCACTTCAGCGAATGATCTGCTGGATGATGTACAGACACAGGTGGCCGGCGGTAATCTTCCGTTTCAGCAGAATCGGCGCGCCTTGTTGCATCTGGTGAGCGGAAGGGATTTTGATGGAAGCACGGCCGGGCTGGCCTGGGTGGGCACTCTGTGTGATGGCAACGGTTACGGTACCGGCGTCACCAATGCGTTTGACTCCAACGTGCTGACCGCCGTCGTCGTTGCCCATGAGCTCGGTCATAATTTCGGTGCCAATCATGATGAGCAACAGAACAGCTGTTCGACCGGATTCATCATGAGCCCCTGGGCAAACCCGGATGCGACCCGGTTTTCGTCGTGTTCCGAAACCAACCTGATCAATACCATTAACCAGCAACCGGCGCTGGAACAGTGTTTCAATTTTCCGGCCGATACCATGCTCACGGCGGTAACCACAAATCCTGAGAGGATACCGGGACAAAGCCAGTTCCAGGCCTTTTTCGATATTGGCTATCAGAGCGCTTCCGAAAATGCAGACCGGTTGGAAGTGACGGGCGAACTGACGGGCACAGATACCCGGCTGGAGATGGTCACCGTTGATGGTGTGCCTTGCGAGATCTCGTCCCGGTCCTATAGCTGTTCCGATCTTATCCCCGATGCTCGGGGACAACAGCTCGCGATTCAGGCATATTCAGGCACCGAAGCCAATCTGACCCTGAATCAACGGGTCTCCCTGATCAGCTTGAGTGGTGAAGTACTGGATTTGCAGCCGGCCAACAATACGCTGGAAAGCCGTTTTGAGGTGGCGCCCACCGCGGTTGCGGCACCTGGTGACCTGGTGGTGACACCGGAGGCCCGGAGCGCGTTTCTGCAATGGCAACCAAGCGAGACCACAGATGCTGGCTATGTTGTGCAACGAATGGCCCCTGGCGAGACCGCCTATTCCGACCTGTCTGTGACCTTGTCTGCGGGCACGAATCAGTACCGCGATGCGTCTTTGATCGCGACTGGTGAGTATGCGTATCGCGTGGTGGCCGTGCTGGAGGGCGTGCGTTCATTGCCCGGCAATTCAGCGAGCATAAGCTGGAACAACGCCCCTGTTGCTCCCGAGGGGCTGACCGCTGTGGCCGAGGTGGGCCGTGTGCTGCTGTCCTGGACCGAGAATGTCGGCCCTCAGACCGGATATCGGATTGAACGCCGCCGCACAGGAACTGAATATTCCCCGTGGCAGTTGCTGGCAACGGCTCCTTACGGTACCGAGAGCTATGTCGATGAGACACCGGTGGCGGGATATACCTACGAATACCGACTGGTTGCTATCAACGGTGGTCAGTTTGCCAGCAGTGAGACGGTTCCGGCAATCATGCCGGAGCTCGAGGAAACCTCGACCGACGAAGACCAGGGTGGCGGTTCATCCGGTGGCGGTGGCAGCCTGGGCGCGGGGTGGTTGCTGGTTGCTCTGACGGCCGTGATCGTCAGAAGGAGGCGGTGGTGGAACGTCAGATAACCTGCATAGGCCTGGTGCTGGTGGTGTCATTGCTGGCGGCGGGTTGCGCCGGCGCCGGCAAAGACAATGCCCCGTTGCTGGATTTTCAACAGGCTCAGGCCGTTTGGCAAGCCCATGGTATCGACAGTTACGAGGTTACGGTGTGGCAAACCTGTTTCTGCCCGCCCGACCTGCTCCAGCCCATGCGAGTTACTGTGCGCGAGGGAACGGTGATCGATGTTGAAGGTTTGGAACAGCCGATCAACCATCCGGATATTCTGGACCCCAGGCGCCTGACCATCGATGGTTTGTTGGGTGTTATTGATAAAGCCCGGCACAGTGCAGAAACCCTGGTCGCTGAGTACGATCAACGCTATGGGTTCCCGGTACGGCTGGAGGTGGATGGTAGCCCATTCATCGCAGACGATGAATTCTCCTACCGTCTATCGGATTTCCAGCCTTTCTGAGGGACTCAGGTCTCGCTGGCCTGCAATTGTGCGTCACGCTTCGCGTCGTTGATATCGGCGCGGGCATGGCGAACCACGCTAACTCCGGCGGTGACGGCCAGCGTACCCATGATGGCTGCGACGATCAGATCTGGCCAGGCACTGCCGGTGCCGAACACGCCCAGTGCGGCGGCCATAACGGCCATATTGCCGATAGCGTCGTTGCGGCTGCAAAGCCAGACCGAGCGCATGTCTGAGTCACCGTCCCGGAACCGGAACAGCATCACGGCAACAAAGACATTGGCGGCAAGCGCCAGCAGCCCCACCATGCCCATGGTCAGTGGCTCGGGCGTGATGCCGCTTTGCAGTACCCAGACGGCCCGGCCCCAGACTACCAGTCCGAACACGGCCATGGTCAGACCTTTTACCATAGCCGCCCGCCCGCGCCAGAGCATCCCCATTCCCAGAACGCTCAAAGAAAGCAGATAGTTGGCGCTGTCGCCAAAGAAATCGATGGCATCGGCCATCAGGGAAACGGACCCGGATTGCAGGCTGGCGAAGCCTTCCACCAGAAACATCACCAGATTCACCCACAGCGCCAGCCAAAGCGCTTTTCGGAACCCCGGAGCGGGAGTTTTGGGTTCAGGTGCAGAACAGGAACACGCCATAGAGACCTCCAATGTTTAAGTGTCTCCATTAAAAACCCTGTAGTTGCTACAGGGTCAACACCTGCTAATCATGATGGCCTGATCCATGAGTGCCTGGTACATGGTTATCCGATGCGGTGGGTTCCGGGACGGTGGCCAATTCGTCGCTGAGCCCGCCCAGAATCCCACATTCCCGGATGGTCCGCGGGTCTGAACAGGCGTTCTGTAGGTTGACCAGCATCTGTTCCAGGCTTTTCAGTTCGTTGAGCCTGGCCCGAACATGTGACAGGTGTCGAGCCAGCAGAGCATTGACGTCTGAGCAATCGGCAGTGGGTTTTTCAGCCAGCCGGATGAGTTCACGAATCTCGTCCTGAGCCATGTCCAGATTGCGGCAGCGCCGGATAAACAGGAGGCGGTCGAGGTGTTCCTGACGATAATAGCGATATCCGTTTTCGCCGCGCTCTGGCTTGGCCATCAGCCCGATTTTTTCAAAATAACGGATAGTTTCTACCGGAACACCGGCCTGCCGGGACAACTCTCCAATTTTCATGATGTATTCCCTTGAATGCCTGACATCGGTCAACTCTCAGCCCGAAGACGATACTGTCACTATGGTACAGTGGCGCGGTGGTTTCATGGAATGAGGAGGCGACTGTGCTGGAGCGCCTGCAACACCGGCTGGGCTTGCAGACAATACCCGGAGTGTTCTTTAGTTCAGCTGCTATAGCCGCGCTGTTTGTGGCTTTGGCGATTCCTTTTGACCAGGCTGTGGCCAGCAGTTTCGGGCAGTTGACCGGATGGGTGGCCCGTAACCTGGGCTGGTTCTATATCCTGGCGGTGTCTTCGCTTCTGATTTTTCTTCTTGGTCTGGCGCTCAGTCGCTACGGCAGCATCCGCCTTGGGGCGGATGACAGTCGGCCGGACTACTCGAATCTCACCTGGTTCACCATGCTGTTTGCTGCCGGCATTGGCACTATCCTCATGTTCTGGGGGGTGGCTGAGCCGGTGTCCCACTTTGCCAATCCGCCATTCGATGGTGTGCAGGGCGGCACCGAGCAGGCCGCTACCGACGCCATGACCATTGCCCTCTATCATTTCGGCCTTCACACCTGGACCATCTTTGCCATGCCGGGGCTGGCCATTGGTTATTTCTCCTATCGCCACAGCCTTCCCATGCGTATCAGTAGCCTGTTCTACCCGATTCTTGGTGAGCGCACCTTTGGTCCATGGGGCTGGGCGGTGGACGTTATCGCGGTGTTGGGCACGCTGTTCGGGGTGGCGACGTCGCTCGGGCTGGGCACGTTGCAGCTGAACAGTGGACTGAATTACCTGTTCGGTGTTCCTTCCGCGGGCTGGGTTCAGGTTCTGCTGATCACGGTTATTGCGAGCATTGCAGCGACCTCGGTAGCGCTAGGCCTGGACAAAGGGGTGCGGCGGCTGTCCCAGGTGAATATTCTGCTGGCGATTGTGTTGCTGCTGTTTGTATTTGCGCTGGGCCCTACCGTGTTTATTGCCGAAGGTATGGTTCAGAGCGTGGGTGATTATTTTGATGCCTTGCCCTGGCTGGCGTTCTGGACAGAAACCTTTCGCGAGTCGGACTGGCAACGCAACTGGACGTTGTTCTACTGGGCCTGGACGATTTCCTGGGCGCCCTATGTGGGTATTTTCATTGCCCGGATTTCCCGTGGGCGAACCATTCGGGAGTTCGTAGCCGGCGTACTGTTTGCGCCAACCGCGTTTACGCTGGTGTGGTTCGGCATCTTTGGTCTCTCTGCCATCAACGTTGAGATGAATGGCCTGGTGGCACTGGCGGATCAGGTGCAGAGGGATCCGTCGGTGGCCATCTTTGCGTTTCTTGATGTTTTTCCGCTGGCGGAGGCGGCTTCTGCTCTGAGTGTGGTCATTATTGTCATTTTCTTTACCACGTCATCGGACTCCGCCTCCCTGGTGATTGATATGCTGACACGCCGGGACGACCAGCCTTCGCTGATTCGCCAACGGATTTTCTGGGCGGCGGCCCAAGGGGTAATTGCGGCCACTCTGTTGCTTGCCGGCGGGCTGGATGCTCTGCAGAACGTGATCACTTCACTTGGTTTACCGTTCTGTATTCTGCTGGTTTTTATGGCGGTGTCCCTCTATCGCGCCCTGCACGCCGATTATCGCGGCTACAGTGTGGATGAGCTGGTGCGAGGCCGCGCCTTCCCGGAAGTGGAAGCCGATTCTGAACCCAAACAGGAGAAAGGTTATGTACCGGAAGCTGCTGATCGCGATTGATCCGAAAGACGACGGGGAGGGCAAGCGTGCACTGGAAGCGGCCCTGAAGCTTCTGGAGGAGGGTGGCGAGTTGCACCTGGCCAGTGTCTTCAACCCGGGTGGCAGCGGTTTCTTTCCTCACGTCACCGAAGAAGCACCGGAAGACAAAGAAGAACAGGTGCGGCACCACCTGGATCTGCTGGCCCGGAAATACCTGCCCCTGAACCGGGAGGCGATCCTGCACGTGGTGGCCGGTTCGGCCGGTGAGAAACTGGTGGCACTGGCCGGCCAGCTGTGTGCAGACCTGATGATTCTGGTCTCCCGTGGTGGCGGCAGCCACTGGCCGTTACGCAAGGCAACGGTGGAGTATGTGTCGGTCAATGCCCCTTGTTCGGTGCTGGTGCTTCCCAGTGTGGAGAAAAACGAGAGCGACGGACCTGTAGAGAGCGAGTAAGGTCCTTGTCCATTGGGATCAAAAAAGAGGGAGCTGTGATGCCGGTTCAGAGTCATGGCTGCCAGTCCTGGGCCGGTTCTGTGTCGGCCCCTTCCGACTGCCATGACGGTTAAGAACCCGGTCCGTCTCTGTCTGGCTCACTTGCCGCTTCCTGAACTCCCCGACCGCCTTGCGAGCCACCCGTGCTGCCTGCTCATGATCACAGACTGGTGAAATATAGGTATTGCCGCCAAAGCGCTGCTTCTGGGCCGGCGTCATCAGCCATGGGGTGTGGATCATCTCCGCCGGGACGCCGGCCAGCTCCGGTATCCAGCGGCGGATGAACTCACCTTCCGGATCCAGTTTCTGGCTTTGCAACACCGGGTTGTATATGCGCAGGGCGTTGATGCCGGTGAGCCCTGATTGCATCTGGGCCTGGGGATAGTGAATGCCGGGCTCGAAATCGGTAAACAGTCGAGCCAGGTGCAGTGCCGGGTCCCGCCAGTGAAGCCATAGCTGATAACTGGCCACCGCCATCAGCATGGCCCGCATGCGGAAGTTGATCCAACCGGTGTGCTCCAGGCTGCGCATGCAGGCATCCACCAGCGGCCAGCCGGTCTGGCCCTCCTGCCAGCGATGCAGTCGCTCGCTGTTGTTTGGTCCGGTTTTCAGGTGCTCCAGTTCCCGATGCATGGCACGGAATTCCAGTTCCGGTTCATCCTCCAGCTTCTGGATAAAGTGGCAATGCCAGTGCAGCCTTGAGCGAAAGCTGGTGAGGCTTTTCTTCTTGCGGGGCAGCGTGTTGCGGTGGTCTCCGGTCTCTTTTGACTGCTGATAGACATCGCGCAGGCTGATGGTGCCCCAGGCCAGGTGAGGGCTGAGCCGTGAGCAGGCGCGAGGTGCGGTAAGCGGTGAGGACATGTTGTACTGATAACCCACGCACCGCCGTTCCAGAAACGAATCCAGCAGGGCAATGGCCCGTTCGCTGCCGCCGGCCTGACGATCCGGGCACGGGCCACCGTTAAGCTGGGCGGGTGCGGGTAAGCTCTGTGGCCAGCCGGAGGTATCCGGCGAACGAATCCCCTCGGGTGCAGGCAGGCGTGTGCTTTTGATGATCCGGTTCCAGTGCTGGTCCCAGTCGTCTCGGTTGACCAGTCGCCGAACGACACCAAAGCCCTGCCATTCGCGGAACTCAATCTGCTGGCTCTGGCACCAGGCAATCACCGCTTTATCCCGTTGAAAGGTCCAGTCCCCGCCGGTTTCCTGATGGCAGAACACCTGTGTGATGCCGTACTGCTGTTTCAGGTCATCCAGGGTTCTGATGACCTCCCCGTGAGCAATCAGCAGATCACTGCCCAGGCGTTTTAACTGCTTGCGCAAGGATTCGAGAGACTCCGCAACGAACTGCCACTGCCGGCGGGAGGTGTCCGGTTGCTGCCAGTATTCCGGCTCCACCACGTACAAGGGCACCACCGGCTGCCCCGATTGCACAGCGGCGTAAAGTGGGCCGTGATCCTCCACCCGTAAATCCCGTTTGAACCAGACCACGACTGCCATCAGTGCGGCCCCCGATTGCGCCGGCAACGCTCACTGCAGTATTTCACCTGGTCCCAGTCCTTTGCCCACTTCTTGCGCCAGGTGAAAGGGCGGTGGCAGGCCGGGCAGATTTTCTCAGGTAAGTGCGGTTTTTTGTGCATGGGCGGTTTATGGGTTTAACTGAAAGAGGTGTGTGGATATACGTGACTGAGCTTCCAGAGGTTTTGCCATGTCCCGATTCGACGACAACATCCTGCCACCCTCGGTCCTGATCTTCGACTGGCACGGTACCCTGGTGGACACCCATGATGCCATGTTCAGCGCCATGGAGGAGATGTTACCGCAACTGGAAGAGCTGGGCCTCGTGGAGCAGTTGCTGCCTGAAGACCAGTGCCGCACCGAAGACGATGCCCGGTTGGTGCGTTACATTCGCATCTATCGCCGATTGCACCCGCGGATTCTGGCTGAGCGCCGGGTCTCCCGAACGGATATTTTCAACGCCATCTTTGGTGAGAACAAGGCTGCCAAGCTGGTCGCCCATAAAGCCTACAACCAGGCCTACCGGAAGTACTTCGGCCAGGTGAAACCGTTTCAGCCGGGCGCTTATGAGTATCTGTCGGCCCTGAAAGCCCTGGGCATCAAGCTGGCGGTGTGCACCAACCGCAACCGGGAGTTCCTGGACAGGGAGTTGCAGATTGTCGACGAAGGCCGCTGGCTGCATTTGTTCGATGCCACCGTGTGTGCTGATGACGTCACTGAATACAAGCCGGATCCGGAGGTTATCCTCAAAGCGCTTGAAAAGCTGTCGATCCAAACGGATGAACACGCCTGGTACATCGGGGACAGTTATGTGGACATGCTTACCGCCCACCATGCCGGTGTGGCTGGAGTGTTCTACAACGGTGCCTGCTGGGAGCAGGACCGGATCAGCAGCTGGTTCACCAAGCGAGACGCCCCGACCGCTGTTCTCGACAGCTTTGAAGATCTGATGGATTTACTCGCCCTGCTGGAACGTGAACATTCCGAAGCGTTTGTCGCCAGCCCGGCAGAGGTGCGCCCGAAACCTTTCCCGGCGCCAGAGCGGCCGGAGCCCCGCATCGAGCCTGACTGGCACCCGGCGGTGGTGAAACTGATTCGTCCGGCGGTGATCCTGTTCGACTGGCACGCTACTCTGGTGGATACCCTTGATGCCATGTACCACGCGGTGGATGACATGCTGCCGGATTTCCACAAGCTGGGGTTGATGGACCGGATGGTGGCGCCGGAAGACAGCAAAACCCCGGAAGATGCCCGCCTGGTGGCATACGTGCGAGAGTTCGCCAAACTGCATCCCAAGGTAAAGGCTGATCGAAAAATCTCCCGCACCGATATTTTTGAAGTGCTGTTCGGTGAGGATCAGGACGCCAAGCAGATTGCCCACAAAGCCTTTAATCATCACTACCGGAATCACTACGGCACCGTGAAAGCCTTCGAGCCCAGGGTGCGGGAAATGCTGGAAGGGCTGCGCAAGCTGGGTATCCTGGTGGGCGTGATCACCAACCGCGACCGGGAGTTTTTCGAGCACGAACTGGCGGCGGTGGAAGATACCGGCTGGACACACCTGTTTGACGTTAACGTGTGTGGTGATGATACCCCGCTGCGCAAACCCCACCCGGATCAATTGCTGCTGGCAGTGCAGAAGCTGGATTACCCACCGGACCCCAGTGTGTGGTACGTGGGCGACTCTACCACTGACATCATTGCGGCCAAACGGGCCGGTATGACCGCGGTGTTCTTCAACGGCGCCCAGTGGGATTTGCCGTGGCTGAACCGGATTTTTCCCGGTACTCACAAACACCCGGACAAACCGGATGTAGTGGTTAACGATTTCTCCGAGTTCTGGGCTCTGGTGCTGGCCTGCGAAGTCGGGCCTCCCTGACTCTGGAAGATGTTGGTTATTCTACCGAGCCGGGGGCGGGGGGATTGTGAAGAGCGTGTTCGATGTCGAGCCCGAGTACCAGCACGCCTTCGAGTCCGTTGTTGAGTTTATTCAGCGGCACCGGAAAGCTGACCATCACCTGGAAACGGGCGGTGGAGGCATCGTAGCGAATCGGCGAAATCCACATGTCGCGCTTTCTCTCAACGCCTCGGTCGGTTTCAAGGGCGATTTCCTGAACCTTGGGCTCGTCGCCCTGCCAGTAGTCTGAGGACAGGCGGCTCATGGCGACCAGCGCCCCGGCTTTGTCAGTCAGCAGTACCTCGGTAACGAGTGGCGAGTGGCTGGCCTGCCAGGCTGTCATTGCCCGGGAAGCCGGCAGCTCAAGTATTTCGCCAGCCAGCGGTGTCGGATGGTGGGGTGCCAGCGCTTGCCAGAGCGTGTCCTTGGTCAGGATATCGGTCAGGTTGTCATAGGTCGGCCCCTGGTAGATGGCATTGGTCAGATTGATGTTGCCAGAGAGATCAGCCATCAGTGCTTGCGCCAGCCTCTGAACCTCGGACGCTTCCTGTTCGGACAATTGCATACTGGGCATTGCACAGCCGGCAAGGTGTGCGTTAAATCCGGACAGGAAGCGAGGGTGGTTCGCAGAAAAGCGAGAGCTCACATACAGGTGCAAAGGCGCATACCGAACAAAATCAGAATTCAGTGACCAATCTACCCCGGATTTCTGGTCCTGCAGGTAGTTCATGGCACGCTGATCCATCAGAGCGAGATCAATCCGCTTTCGTACCAGAAGCGCTGGAAGCTGCTCAGCCCCTGTAACCGTGATAAACGGTTTCAGATCATTGTCTTCCAGCCAGATGGCTTCATTGCTGCCACCGACCACGCCAATTCTTGCAGTGCCGGGGTCCGGTTTGGCTTCGGCGGTAAAGAACCAGTGCCATTTTTCCAGGGCGACCGGGTGCGAGCGAACGGCGGATTGGTCCAGTTCCTCGGATGACCCGACGGCATAGTAGCCGTCCACCAGGTTGCGTTCCAGCGAGTAACGGGCCCGGCTTTGCGGCATCAGACTGATCCTGGCCTGAAATCCGGACTTGTTCAGGGCGCAGCGGATGGTTTCCGTGGTTTCACCGGTAACCACCGGAATCTGGGGTTCCGCATACTGGTAAGGCGGTGCCAGAAAGGTATACAGGCTGAAGCCATGGTGGTCTGCCCTCACGCTCAATGAGGCCATAACAAGGCTCAATCCGATAATCAGGCTGCGGGCATCCATGTGCGCACTCAAGCGTCCAGATTGCTGACAATGGTATGAGCATAGCAGTCATAATCCCGCTTTTCCGTACCTCATTTGGCGTAGTCGGATCACAGTGTTTCGATATTGGCCAGAACCCAGTCTGCCCTTGCCCGCAAGGCTTTCCGCCGCTCTGGCTTCTGCTTGTCCCAGTTCCGGTACATCATGGTCATTCGTGGATTGTTGGCAAAATCCTCGCGGTGCCGGTCAATGAAGTGCCAGTACAGGCTGTTGAACGGGCAGGCGCGGTCTCCGGTAGCGTCCTGCACCCGGTAGTGGCAGTTCTGGCAGTGGTCAGACATGCGCTGGATGTATTTGCCGCTGGCGGCGTAAGGCTTGGAGCCCAGGTAGCCACCATCGGCGTGCATTACCATGCCCAGGGTGTTGGGCAGCTCCACCCAGTCGAAGGCGTCGATATACACCGCCAGGTACCAGTCACAGATGGCTTCCGGTTTCACCCCGGCCAGGAGGGCAAAGTTACCGGTGATCATCAGTCGCTGGATGTGGTGGGCATAGGCGTTGCGGGCCGTGGCGTTGATGGCCTTGTGCATGCAGCGCATCTTTGTATCGCCGGTCCAGTAGAACCAGGGCAGCTCACGGCTGTTGCCCAAACGGTTTTCCCGGGCGTAACCGGGCATCAGCAGCCAGTAGATGCCGCGCACGAATTCCCGCCAGCCGATGATCTGGCGGACAAAGCCTTCCACGGCATTCAGCGGCGCCCGGCCGGCGTGCCAGGCCCGTACCGCTTCTTCACACACCTCCATGGGATCCAGCAGGCCGGTGTTGAGATAGGGGGACAGGATGGAATGGAACAGCCAGTCTTCATTGTCTGATATGGCATCCTGGTAGTCGCCGAAGCAGGGCAGGGCGAAGTCGACAAAGTGGGCAAGCGCTTCCTGCGCCTGTTCGGCGGTCACGGCGTAGTGAAAATTTCCCGTGGTGCCGAAATGTTCTGAAAAGTATTCGTTTACCAGCTCGATCACTTCGGTGGTGATGGCATCCGGTTCCTCACGGAACGGGGCCGGGGCGGGAGGCTTGCCGGCCCATTTCTTTCGGTTGTCGGTGTCGAAGTTCCACTGGCCACCTTCGGGCTGGCCTTCGGAGGTCATCAGCAAACCCGTTTTTTTGCGCATTTCTCGATAGAAGAATTCCATGCGCAGCTGCTTTCGGCCCTCGGCCCAGCGGGCGAACTCGTCAATATTGCAGACGAAGCGGGTATCTGGCCGGATTTCCACGGGGATGCCCAGTGTTTTGTGCCAGCGGCTGATCTGTTCGTGTAAACGCCACTCACCACATTCTGTCGTAATGACTCGCTCCGGTTGGTATTCCCGTGCCAGCTCCGCTATTACCTGTTCAATAGATTGTGCCGGATTGTCCGGGTGATAGCGCTGATAGTGAACCCGCCAGCCATCCTCCTCCAGCGCATCGGCAAAGTGCCGCATGGCACTGAAAACGAACACCAGCTTCTTCTTGTGATGGTTGGTGTAGCTGGCTTCACTGTGGACCTCGGCCATCACGACCAGGTCGTTGTCCTTGTCTGCGCCCTCAAGGGCAGAGAGATGGTGGCTGAGTTGATCACCCAGGATCAGGATGAGATTGGCCATGACGGGCTCCGGCTGAGTTTATCCTTTAGAGGTAGGCAGAATACGCCATGGGCGCAAGGGTGGTTCATTGGGTATGCTGGTACACTCAGCTGATTCGCATCAAATCGTGCCGGCCGCCGGTCAGGCATAATGCGCGCTTTCCGGCATGCCGATCCTATTCGACGTTAGAGTTTTACTATGGCTTCTGATACCGCTGCAGCAAACAATCTGCCCGCTTTCATCTGGGATGAGGCGCTCATCCGCCGTTATGATCTGAGCGGACCTCGCTACACATCCTATCCAACAGCGGTGGAGTTCACCCCGAACTATTCCATTGAAGACATGGTCAAGGCGGCTGGCCGCAGCAAGGCCGCTGGCGGGCCCATCTCGCTGTATACTCACCTGCCGTTCTGTGCGCACCTTTGCTACTACTGCGCCTGCAACAAGGTGATCACCAAGAAGCGCGACAAGGCCATGCCCTATGTGGAGCGGGTACTGAAAGAAGCGGCCATCCAGTCGAAACTGTTCGGTGCCGACCGCCCGGTCAAGCAACTGCACTGGGGTGGTGGTACACCTACCTTCCTGCCCAGAGATGTGATGCAACACCTGATGGCCGGTTACGGTGAGTTGTTTAACCTGCAGTCCGGCGACGATCGGGACTACAGTGTCGAAATCGATCCCCGGGAAGTGGACGAAGATACTCTGTCCACCCTCTGGGAGCTGGGTTTCAACCGTATCAGCCTGGGTGTACAGGATGTGAATCCGGAAGTGCAGAAGGCGGTGAACCGTATCCAGCCCCGGGACATGACTAAGTCGGTATTGAACGAAGCGCGCCGCATCGGCTTCCGCTCCATCAACCTGGATCTGATCTACGGCCTGCCGTACCAGACTCCGGAAAGCTTTGCCGAAACCCTGGAATCGGTGATCGAGATGTCGCCGGACCGGCTTTCGGTGTTCAGTTACGCGCATCTGCCGGACCGTTTCTATCCGCAAACACGGATTCAGGCCGATACACTGCCCAGTCCGCAGCAGAAACTGACGATTCTGCACAACACCATCAACCGTTTGCTGGAAGCTGGTTACGAATACATCGGCATGGACCACTTCGCCAAGCCGGACGACAGCCTGGCGGTAGCCCAGCGCGAAGGCCGCCTGCATCGGAACTTCCAGGGGTACACCACTCACTCGGATTGTGACCTGGTGTCCCTGGGTGTATCAGCCATTGGCCAGACCGACGATGCCTACTTCCAGAACAACCACGACCTGCCGTCCTGGGAGGCGTCCATCGATGCTGGCCAATTGGCGATTATTCGTGGCGTGGGCCTGACCCGCGACGACCGCATCCGACGCTGGGTGATCGGCCAGCTGATCTGCCAGTTCCGACTGGACCGCAAGCAGTTTGCCGAACAGTGGAATGAAGATTTTGACCGCTATTTCGCGGATGAAATGAACCGCCTGAAGCCGATGATTCAGGACGAGTTGATTGCGGATTGCGGTTCTTTGCTGCAGGTTCAGCCAGCCGGTCGCCTACTGATCCGGGCCATTTGCCAGATCTTCGATCTGTACCGCAAGGAAGGGGCGAGCCAGCGGTTCTCCAGAATTATCTGACTGGAGAACAATGAGCACAAACGCAAGAGGGCTGCCACATGGCAGCCCTCTTGCGTTGTCGTGGAGGGTTTTCTGATCAGGCCACTTTGAACTCATTGGCCAGATCCTGTAACTGGCGGGCCAGCCGCGCCTGTTCCTGGGTGACCTCGGTGATTTCCTGGGAGCCGGTCAGGGTCAGGAGGGCAGCTTCGCTTACAGATTCCATATTACCCGCCAGTTCGCGCGTGACCGCAACCTGCTGTTCCGACGCAGTGGCAATCTGGGTCGCCATATCGGAAATGCTGTTCACGTCCATCAGAATGTCAGCAAAGGTCTGTTCCATCTCCGAGGCTTGCGCGCTGGTTTGGTCGGCCAGTTTGTGGCTGGTGATAATTGAACGGCTGGCGTTGTCGGTGATGGTCTTGAAGCCGTTGATGATATCTTCGATCTGGGTAGTGGATTCATGGGTTTGCTGCGCCAGTGTGCGAACCTCATCCGCCACTACCGCAAAGCCTCGTCCGTGCTCGCCCGCCCGGGCGGCTTCGATCGCTGCATTCAACGCCAGCAGATTGGTCTGGTCGGCAACTTTCCGGATAACATCAACCACATCGCTGATGGTCGTGCTGCGTTGTTCCAGTTCTTCGATAACCTGGTTGACGTCCTGTACTGACTTCGCCAGTTCCCGGATCTGGGAGACACTGGTGTGCAGCACCTTCTCGCCGGTCTGGCTTTTCTCCATAGCCCGACTGGAGGCGTCCGCCACCTGCTGGGTGTTGTGAGAAATTTCCTCTGAGGTTGCCGACATTTCTTCGGTGGCAGCGGCCACTTGCTCAATCTGTTGTTGCTGGTTCTTGATCTGTGAGGAATTCTGGCCCGCGGTTGAGCTGGTTTCCTCGGTGGCTGTGGCCAGCTGTACGCTTGCCTTGTCGATTTGCAGCAAGGCCTCGCTAAAACGGCCAAACAGTTCATTGATTGCCTCGGCTATGGTGCCAGTCTCGTCCTTGCTGGAGACCGGAATCGCCTGCGACAGGTCCTTGTTGTCCATGGCGTTTCGAACACCTTCCAGCAGCTGATTCACCTGCTGATGAATGGCGCGAATAATCACGGTCATTAACAGAACCACCAGAACGATTGACGTCGCGGCAATGGCCGATGCCCAGATCAGATTGCTTCTGGCGGCATTCACGCCAGCGGTGCCCAGTGCTTCAACCTGTGACAGCATATCAGTGCGGATGCCGTTAATGGCCTGTATGCGGTTGGTAGAGGCTGAAAACCAGTCACTGGCTTCCAGGCCGTACATACCGGAAGGGCTGCTCAGAAGCATATCTCGCTGATCCAGCATTTTTCGGTGCTCGGCGGTTTCGGGAAATGACTCAATCCGACCACGGATATCCGAATTTGCACTCAGCATGGTGATTGCGGTCTGGAAATACGCTTGCTGACGCCCTGACAGGGCCGCTATTTGCCCAACTGCAGGCAGGTCGAAGTTGCCGCTGCGCACCAGTGACGCCCCTGCAGCCCGTTCACGGCCTGCCATTTCGGCAGCTTCGGCAAGGGCAAGGTAGGCATTGATCTGCCGGGCCAGCTCGGGCTCAGATGCCCGGCGCACCAGCAACGGAATACGGTTAAGGATTTCCATGATCAGGCTGGTGTAGCGGGCGCCGGATTCGGCACCAGCCAACACCCGGTTATCAATATCCCTGCGCAGACTGATTAGATTGCCAATGTCCCGCTGGAATTTGTCGACGCTTGCCTGAATGCTGCCGTCAAAACGGGCTTCTTCAGCCAGTGCCTTGATTCCGTTCTGGTAGGCGCTCAGGTTCCTGTCAGTATTTTGTCTCTGGGATTGAAGGTTGCGGGCTGCCTCGCGCTCGCCGTCAGAATCCGGGGCGCTGGAAATAAACACGGCCGAACGGCCCCGTTCTTTCTGCAATTCCTCAACCAGCGGATCCCCAAGCTCAGCCAACTGAACCAAGGTATTGAGCTGTTGCATGTTGTCCAGGTCATCCATATTACGGGAGATGCTCTGGACCGCGAAAAATACAATGACCAGCAGCGCAGGCAGCACCAAAGTAATCAGCTTGCCTCGCATGGAGAGGTTGTTGATAAAAGTCATGGGAGGGCCTCATCATTGAGAATGGCGTCCATTGTGGATAAGTGTAGCAGTTCAGACCATTGACGCCTTGGGGTACCTGAGGGGGTAGATTTCCACATGTAAGTGCTTGTAATAAAAAGTTAAAGCAATGAGTTTTATGCAGTTTTGGTTCAGGTAGGGGTTAATGCGTAGAGTATTACCAAAGGGGTATTTGACAGGTTTCTGTCAATCCGCTGACAAAGGTCAAGGTGGGCTAAGTCGCTGACCGGTAAGGTGCACGGCAACGTGCTCAGCGGAGAAAACCATGGAACTTGTATGCCCGGCTGGTAGCCTTCCCGCCCTTAAAACCGCCGTGGACAATGGAGCCGATGCGGTCTATTTCGGCTTCCGGGACAGTACCAACGCCCGCCAGTTTGCTGGCCTGAATTTTAACGACAAACGTGCAGCCGAGGGCATTGAGTACGCTCATTCAAAAGGCAGTCGTGTGTTCTGTGCCATCAATACCTATCCGCAACCGGATGGCTGGGAACACTGGAAAGCCGCGGTGGATCGTGCCGCCGGCCTTGGAGTGGATGCCATTATCCTGGCCGATATGGGACTGCTGGATTACGCTGCAAACAGGCACCCGGATATCCCCCGGCATTTGTCGGTTCAGGGTTCTGCCACCAGCCATGAGGCCCTGTCGTTCTACAAGGACAACTTCGATATCCGCCGGGCAGTGCTGCCGCGCGTGCTGTCTCTGGATCAGGTTCGGGGTGTGGCCAAGCATAGCCCAGTGGAGCTGGAAGTTTTTGCCTTCGGCAGTCTGTGCATTATGGCGGAGGGTCGCTGCTACCTGTCTTCTTACCTCACGGATGAATCCCCCAACACCCGGGGTGCCTGTTCACCGGCCAAGGCGGTGCGTTGGCAGGAAACCTCTCAGGGGCTGGAATCCCGCCTGAATGAAGTGCTCATTGATCGCTATGGCCCCGGTGAATCCGCCGGTTACCCAACCCTGTGCAAGGGCCGGTTTGAAGTGGAGGGCAGCGTGTACCATGCCATCGAAGAGCCGGTAAGCCTGAATACCTTGGATCTTCTGCCGGAATTGAAGGGGCTGGGTATCAGCGCAGTAAAAATCGAGGGCCGCTAGCGCAGCCCGGCCTACATTGCAGATGTTGCCCGAACCTGGCGCCAGGCCCTGGACCGGGTTCAGGCCACCCCTGACAGCTTTGCTGTAGACAGTGCCTGGAACCGCACTCTCGCCGGTCTTTCCGAGGGTGGCCTGACCACCATCGGGGCCTACCATCGCAAGTGGAAATAAGGTTTTGCCCGCTATGATGAAACTCTCTCTTGGCCCGATTCTGTGGTTCTGGACCAAGCAGTCCGTATTCGATTTCTACGCTAACGCTGCGGAGTGGCCAGTAGATACCATCTATCTTGGCGAAGTGGTGTGCTCCCGCCGCCGGGAACTGAAGCCCGATGACTGGCTCGACCTGGCCCGGGATCTGAAGGCTTGTGGCAAGAACGTGGTGCTTTCCACATTGACGCTGATCGAATCCGAAGCGGATCTGCGGCGACTTCGTCGGTTTTGCGAACAGGATGAGTTTTTGGTGGAGGCCAACGACCAGAGTGCCCTGCAGGTGGCGATCCGCAACAAGATTCCGTTTGTTACCGGCCCGTCCATGAACATCTACAACACGGCCACCCTGAAGATCCTCGCCAGGCAGGGTCTGCAGGGCTGGAACCTGCCGGTGGAACTGGGCAAGGAAACCCTGGAGCAGCTGATCAGCGAGCTGAAGGGCGAAGGTCTGGATCTGCCCGCCGAGGTATTTTCCTGGGGCTTCCTGCCATTGGCCTGGTCGTCCCGCTGTTTCACTGCCCGTCATTACAACCTGCCTAAAGACAACTGCGAATTCCGTTGTCTGGAGCATCCTGATGGCATGGAGCTACGTTCCCGGGAAAGCCAGGAGCTGTTCCGGATTAATGGCATTTCCACGCTCTCCGGCTCGCGCTACGACCTGATGAGGGAACTACCGGAGATGGAGCGTATGGGTGTCAGTACCGTGAGGCTGAGCCCGGAGCATCAAGGTATGGACCAAGTGGTCAAACGCTTTGATCAGGTACGCCGGGGGGAAGTGCCGGTCGCCGACCCGCTGCAGCTGGTAGAAGCGCCACCCTGCAACGGGTACTGGTATGGCAAGCCGGGAATGGATCTGATCGTAAAGTCTGTGTAAAGCCCGTTGAGCGTTGATTGAGGTCAATAGATAGCCGATGTACCTGGAGTAGCTTGCTAGGGTACTCAAACTGCATTGGGGTTTATTGTTATGGCTCGCGTCCCGCTATTTTTCTGGGGCCTGACTGCTTTGGTCAGCGTCCTGTGGTTTGTTTCCGACAGCCTGTGGGTTTCCCCCTTCGCTTACTTTCCGTTCCGCTCTGTGTTTGTGCAGTTTTCCGGCATTCTGGCCGTAGTGATGATGGCAGTTGCGTTGGTGCTGGCACTGCGTCTCCGGTCTCTGGAGCGTTGGGTTGGTGGCCTGGACAAGGTGTACCGGCTGCACAAATGGCTGGGCATTGGTTCACTGGTGCTGGCTACGTTGCATTGGTGGTGGGCCAAGGGCACCAAGTGGATGGTGGGCTGGGGCTGGCTGGAGAAGCCGGCCGGCAAAGGGGCCGGACAGCAACTCGCCGGCCTGGAAGCCTGGTTCAGGGGGCAGCGGGGGCTGGCAGAAACCCTGGGAGAATGGGCTTTCTACGCCGCGGCCGTATTGATTGTGCTGGCATTGGTAAAAGCCTTTCCTTATCACCTGTTTCGTAAAACACACAAACTGCTGGCGGTGGTCTTTCTGCCCCTGGCCTGGCACAGCTTTATCCTGATGAAGTTTGATTATTGGGCAGCGCCGATTGGCTGGCTGACCCAGTTCGCTGTTGTCGCCGGCAGTATCGCAGCGGTTTTACTGCTGCTTGGCTGGCCGGGCAAGGTCCGGAAGGTGCCGGGGGAGGTGGTTTCGGTAACCCGATATCCGGAGCTGAGAGTTTTCGAGTTTCTGGTGAGGGTTGACCAGGGCTGGTCCGTCCATAACCCCGGGCAGTTCGCCTTTATTACGTCGGATGCTGCGGAGGGCCCTCACCCTTATACCATTGCTTCAGACTGGAACCCGGAAACCCGATGTCTGAAATTCGTGGTCAAGGAACTGGGGGACCATACCCGCCGGGCCAGCCACCGGATCTGCGAGGGCATGCCGGTTACACTGGAGGGGCCCTATGGCGGTTTTGATTTTGAAGATGATTGCCGCACTCAGATCTGGGTAGGCGCGGGCATCGGCATTACTCCGTTTATTGCCCGGATGGGGCGCCTGGCCAGCAAACCGGATAATCGTACTATCTACCTGTTCCACCCCACTGCCGATGTCAGCGAGGAGGCTCTGACAAAGCTGCGGGCGGATGCCGAAGCCGCGGGCGTTAACCTGGTTATTCGATGCAGTCGTACCGAAGGCCGACTGACACCGGAGGAAATTCGCGATGCGGTGCCGGATTGGCAAGGCGCCAGCCTGTGGTTCTGCGGCCCGGTGGGCATGGCCCGGACCCTGTTCAACGAATTCCGCAGATGGGGCCTGCCTGCCCGGCGGATGCATCGGGAGTTTTTTGAGATGCGGTGAATGCGTTATGTCATGGCGGGTTTTGAATTCATAAGGGGTGAAGGCTAGGCTCAAGGACACCATTAGCCGGTTGGGAGGTTTCTATGGACATCCGCCTGAAACGAGCCTACGACCACGCTGCCCGCTCAGATGGCCCGGGTTTCGAGACCGCTACTTCAAAGAGCTCAAGTCTGATGAGGCCGCAGAGGACCTGGATTTGTTCCGGCAGATCCTCAAGGAGCACAAACGCGTCACGCTGGTATTTGCCGCCAAAGATACCGACCATAATAATGCGGTGGCGTTGCGGGATTTTGCGTTGAGCGACCAGCTCTGAGACAGCTCCGCTCTCTGATTTAAAACAACTACATTTATTGGCAGTTGAACTATGCTCAAGACGGTGGTTGCCGTTTTGGGAGTCCTTCTGTGACCAATAATGTGCCGAATGCCTTCGAAATCTTCCCCTGGAACCGGAATTTCGAGACCGGCATTGATGATATTGATCAACAGCACAAGGTGCTGGTCAATATCCTGAATCGACTGGCGTGGCACTTTGCGTCGGACACCTCCGAGTTGACGCCCGATCAGATTCTTGATGAGTTGCTTTCCTACGCGGCGTTTCATTTTGAATACGAGGAAACGATCTGGAACAAAACCCTCAGTGAAGCAGCGATGGCGAAAAGCCACCGCGATTCACACCAGATGTTTTTTGCGCAGGTTGAGGAGCTGCGCAACAGCCGCGAACCTCAGGAAGAGGTATTAACCAGACTGTTTGACTTCCTCACACGTTGGTTAGCCTTCCATATCCTCGAATCAGATCGCCGAATGGCTCTGACGGTTGAGTTGGTTCAGCAAGGCCTGGAAGTCAGTGAGGCAAAAAACCGGGTCGATGCAGAGCTGAGCGGTTCCGCCTCGGTGCTGGTCAACGCGCTGCTGGAAATTTACGGAAAGCTTTCATCCAGCACGATTCAGTTAATGCGGGAGAAAATGGCCCGCTTGAGGGCCGAAGACGAGCTGTCCCGAATACAGCATGAAAGGCTGAATCAGGCCCTGGAAGAACAAGCCCGAGAATATCAGCACCATCTGGAAACGCTCGCTTATACCGATGCCTTGACCGGCCTCTGGAACCGAAACGGCATCGTCCGACGAGTTCGTGAATACCTTGCAGATGAAGTGAGAGCTGAGAACTCGGCAGCCCTGGTGTCTATTGATCTTGATAATTTCAAGGATCTCAACGACTGTCTCGGAGAAGATGCGGCAGACCGATTGCTCGGCTTGCTGTCCCGGCGGTGGCTGGATGCGATCCCGGCGGATGCCTGCCTGGCGCGAACAGGTGGTGATGAGTTTGCATTGTTGCTGCCGGATGCCAGCCAAGCCGAGTCGCGGCTGGAAGCTCTGCGTTTGACGGCCAGTCAGCCATTTGAACTCGACGGTGTTGAGGTTTCCGCGGGGTTTACGGCTGGTGTTGTCCTGTTTCCGGATGGCGCCGTTGAGGACGCAGACAGCTTGCTGAGGCAGGCGGATAATACCCTGTATCGGGCAAAACACGAGATGCGCAGTGGCTGGCTTTATCTTGATGCCGGCGAGCGGAGCCAGTATCGAGCCCGTCAGTTGTTACTGGAGGACATCCGCAGGGGGCTCAACGAGGATGAGTTCCGGCTTTATTTCCAACCCAAGGTTAATCTCCGGACTGGAGAGGTTTTGGGCGTTGAAGCGCTGATCCGGTGGCAACATCCCCGGGAAGGGCTGCTCCCTCCGAGCCACTTCCTGCCCGCCATTGAGCATCACAGGCTGAATATTCAGGTTGGTGAATGGGTGTTGAGAAACTCTCTGCTGCAGATACAACGCTGGGAGCAAGAGGGTGTCAGGGTCAATGTCAGTGTTAACATCGCCGCCAACCATCTTCAGTCTGATAACTTTGCCGGGCACCTGAACAAAATCCTGTCGGCGTTTCCGGGGGTTGACCCTGTCAGGCTAGATCTGGAAATCCTGGAAACCGCTGCCCTTGGGGATTTGGATAAAGCCGTACAGACCATTGCGGATTGCTGTGAGCTTGGGGTGACCTTCTCCCTGGATGACTTTGGTACTGGTTACTCATCGTTGTCTTATCTCAAGCGCCTTCCTGTCGATACTCTGAAAATCGATCGGGAGTTTGTATCCGGCATTGAGGATAACGGTGAAAACCTGTCGATTCTTCAGGGGGTGATCGGTCTGTCACGGGTTTTCGGGAAGCAGGTGGTTGCGGAGGGCGTGGAAAGTGTCAGGCAAGGTGAGATTCTGTTGAGCCTCGGGTGCGAATGCGCTCAGGGATTTGCTATATCTCCGCCCATTGAAGCGACCCTGATCCCTGCCTGGATTAACCGTTGGAGAACGTTCCCGGAATGGGCGCTTACCAGGGTTTCAGAAAATCCCTGAGCCGCAGATGCCAGTCCAGGCTGTCGAGCAGGTTTTTCAGGGCCAGCCCCAGTTCAGTATCCCCCTCGATAACCAGCCGGCGCTGGAAGAACAACTGATCGGGGTCTTGCTTTCGCTCCGCCAATGTACGGAATGCACCAACGGACCCCCGGATGGTGGCTTCACCGGGTCCGTTCAGCACCCGCAGGCGCCCGGCCCAGTAACCGAGGGTAATGCCTGGCTGGCCGCCATTGATTTCGAGGCGGATTCGACGTCCCTCGAAATCGTCGAATTCACCTTCTGCAATGGCGTCCGAGAAAAGCCGGTTGAGGGGTGCTTCCGCTGCCAGTTGTTTCAGGGGGAGGGGAATTCGCTGATCAATGCCGTTCAGGAGTGGCACCGGTGAAGGGGCATACTCCTGGATGACGGCTATGGTCTGGCCCGCAAGGGGATTGTGCTGGAGTTGGTTGCTCAGGCGTTGCAGCTGCGCGAACCCGGGTGGTGTGGGCAATTTGCCGAAACTGGGCAGGGTATGCAGCATGGCAGGCTCTCCTGGAATCATGAAACAGATAGGGAGAGCCTACCTCAAACCGCAATAAACGGATTTGATATAACTCAGGGGAATGAACAGTCAGCCCTTGTGCAGACCTTCCTCGACTGCCCAGACGGCCACTTCCACCCGCGAGCGCAGGTTCAGCTTTTTCAGCAGGTGCTTGACGTGGACCTTGACAGTGCCGTCACTGATGTCGAGTTTACGCCCGATCATCTTGTTGGACAGGCCTTCGGCAATCAGACGGAGAATGTCTTTCTCCCTCGGCGTCAGGCTGTCGAAGTCGGGGCGGCTGGTCTGCTGCGGTTTGTTGGAACGCAGGGCTTCAGCCAGCAGGGTCGTGAGGCGGTCACTGATCACCATCTTGCCCACCGCCGCCTGGTGCAACTGGGCGATCATGTCCTCGGGCTCCATGTCTTTGAGCAGGTAACCGTCGGCGCCCGCCCGCAATGCCGCGACCACATCGTCTTCCTGGTCTGAGACAGTAAACATAACGATGCGCGAGCTGACATTCTGTTCCCTGAGCTTTCTCAGGGCTTCGATGCCGTCCATTTCCGGCATGTTCAGGTCCATCAGGATCAGGTCCGGCTCCAGCTCGGTGGCCAGACGGATGCCATCGGCGGCATTGCTGGCTTCGCCAATCACTTCCATGTCGTCTTCCATGCCGATCAGCTGCTTGATGCCCTGGCGCAGCAGCGGGTGGTCGTCGATCAACAGAATGCTTGCGGGTGTCTCAGACATTGGTTCTCTCTTTTGTCCTGCGCTCGGCTCAGGCCGGCGTAGTTTCCGTTGGAATCAGGTTGCGGCTCTTGGGTACGAATGTTAGCGCGACTTCCACGCCGCCTTCATCCCTGTTTCGCACATTAACCTTGCCGCCGAGTGTGCGGGCACGGTCCTGCATAATAATCAGGCCATAGTGGTTCACGGGCTGGTCGCCACCCGGTAATCCCTTGCCATTGTCCTGTATGCTGGCCCGCACTTGTGGTGAATCGAACACTACTTTTACTGCTATGTCAGTGGCATCGGCGTGTTTGACCGCATTGGCCAGCCCTTCACGAATGATCTGCAGGGTGTGGATTTCCTCATTGGGCGACAGCGTCTGGGGCGGCAGGTTGTATTCAAACGCTACCGGTTTACCGAGGCGCTCTGAGAATTCGTCGATGGTTTTGCGCAGCGCAGTCGCCAGATCCGGCGTATCCAGTTTCAGCCGGAAGGTGGCCAGCAGTTCCCTCAGCTGGCGGTAGGCGCTGTTCAGGCCGGTACTCAGTTCATCCAGGATATCGTCGTGGATGGGCTTCTGCTCGCCATCAATGTTCAGCCGGCGCAGACGGGTCACCTGCATTTTCAGATACGAGAGCGATTGTGCCAGGGAATCGTGCAACTCCCGGGCAATCACCGTACGCTCTTCTGCCAGCGTCAGCTGTTGTTCTTCGGTGATCTGTTTTTCCAGGAAAATGGCAGTTGCCAACTGGTCGGTGAGGGTTTCCAGCAGGCGGCGCGAGGTCTCCGGTAATCCTTTTTCAGCCGGATACCAGACCTCCAGTGTGCCCAGCAACTGCCCGGGAGTGCGGATGGGCAGCAACAGCCGCCGGCCATCATTGTTTTCCAGCGGCATCTCATCATAGACCTCGGGGGTTACCAGACAGGCATTGCAATGGTGATCCCGGCAATAGAAGGGGCGTTTGGGTGTGGCGGTGGTAATGGCCTCCACCGGTTCTGCCGATTCCTTGTCATGCAGGAACAGGCGGATGGGACCGATGCCCAGCAACTGCTCCAGGTCCTGCAGCATCGGAATGGCGCCACTGCACAGATCATGATTGGCGAATAGCCCCCGGCTGGCGGAGTGCATTACCTGCAGAGCCGCGTGGCTGATTTCAAGTTCTTCGGTTTTTTGCCGGGCGCGGCTTTCAAGCTCGTAGTAGGTCAGCGCCAGTTCACTGGTCATCTGGTCAAAGGCCTGGCCCAGTTGTGCCAGCTCATCGGAACCTTTGAGATCGGCTTTGTGGCTGAAATCCTGTTCGCCCACGGCGGTGGCAATGCTCACCAGTTTTCGCAGGGGCCTGAGAATCCGGTTTTTGAGGTCCAGAAACAGGGCGAGCACAATCAATACCGAGAACACCATGCTGATGATCTGGATAAGGTGCAGCAGGTCGATTCGGGCCTCGGTGCGTTGTTCCAGCATGGAGACCAAGCGATCCACTTCTACCGTGTAGCTCTCCACTGTCGTGATCATTTCGGCGGATAGAGGGGCGCCAGTCTGGTGGCTCTCCAGTGACGGCCTGAGCTGATTGGCCCAGCCGTATTCCACGGTTTTATATTGTTCGACGAGGGGATGATCATCGGTGCGGGGAATGGAACGGATGATGGCGGGATCCCTGAGCCTGTCCTCGTACTCCTCAATGCGTTGATCAAGGGTGTCAGTGTTTTCTACGGGATCTTCAGAGGCCGATCTTGCCGCCAGTTGGAATGCTCCCATACGCAGTGAACCGGCAAGGTTGATAGCAGTGGCATTGCCCTCAATGCTGTTGGACACAGCCAGAGTGGTGGCCATGCTGACAATGGCCGTCAGCACGATGGCGCCGATAACAACTGCCAGTCGGTTTACTAGCGGGCTTCTGGAGGTCATGGAAAGCGTCAGGACTCAAGGAACGTGGATAGTAGTGACAGACAGCTAAATTATCGTGGATAACGCGCCATCGTGATACCTCCTTGAGGATAGTCAATTACCCCAATGGTTTATAACCCATCATAGCCTTTGACCCTTGCTCAGGCAAAAGTTGAGACTAAAGAATGGGATTCAGGGAGCGTGTAATGCAATCGGAACGGGATGAGGAGAGGTTAGCATCTCTGGCAGTAGTGTTGCCGTTGGCGCTGACTGGCTTTGTGGTGGCTGCCGGTTGCTGGACCCTGTTTGCGGTTGCCGGTGTGCATCTCCGAGCCGATCTGGGGCTGAGTAGTTTACAGTTTGGGGTTCTGTTGGCCATGCCCATGGCGGTCAGCGCTATCCTGGCGATTCCGGCCGGGCTTGCGGCGCAGCGATATGGTGCCCGTGAAGTCATGCTGTTGTGTCTGTGCGGTCTTGCTGTGTGCATGGGGATACTGCTGCTGACAAACACCTACATTGGCTACCTTATTGCCGCCGCCGGACTGGGGCTGGCGGGCGGCTTCTACGGCGCCGGTCTGCAGTTTGTGGTCAGCCATTGCCAGCCCAGGCGGCTGGGTCTCGTGCTCGGGGTTTTTGGCTCCGGGGTAACCGGAGCGGGTTTCAACTATTATCTGGTGCCGCTGTTCCATGAGGCGTTCTCCTGGCAGGGCGTACCTCTGGCCTACCTCATTACCCTGCTTCTGGTGATCGCGCTGTTGATTATGCTGACCGACGCCACGGGTGAAGAAGACGAAAGCCGTGAACGATCAGCCAGAGAAATTCTCGGGGTGATCCGGCAGGGTCGGAATCTACCCCTGTGTTTGTATTTCGGTGTGGTTGCCGGCAGTTTCTTTGCGCTGGCGTTGTGGCTTCCGGATTTCCTCTCAGGCCAGTATGGTCTTACGCTGGATTCCGGGGCCCGCCTGGCGCAATGGTTTGTCATTCCCGGTGCGGTAGCTCAGGTGGCCGGTGGAGGCTTGTCCGATCATTTCGGTTCCGCCCGGGTTGCGACGCGGGCACTGGCGGGTTGTCTGATGGCACTCGTGGTGCTGTCTTATCCCCCAATGACTTTGTTCATTACCGGCGTGGAAGAGGAGCTGGTTGTGGAGTTCGCTCTGCCTGTTGTCCTTGAAAGCACGTTGGTCGTGATTCTGGGGGTGGCCATGGGTACCGCCATGGGATCCCTTCAGCGTATGGTGATTCTGGCCAACCGACAGGAAGCGTCCCTGTTTGCCGGTGTATTGCTGGTCAGCGCCTGTGCCGTTGCGTTTGTCCTGCCAGTTGCGTTTGGTGGCTTGAACCTTTGGCTGGGCGTGCGTACGGCCGTATTCATGATTCTCTTCCTGTTGCTGAGTGTCAGCCTGCTGCTTTTCTCCCGACATGCCCGCAGAGAGGAGCGAAAGATGCTTCTCCAACCCGGGTTATAGGTCGCCTACCCACAGGGTGGTACACCCGGGTTATGTGGTAGTAACCACGCAGATTTCAGGGGTTTGATCCCACACAATGGTCTCCATTCGGAACAACGATCCGGCAAACGGGTTGATGGAGAGAGAGACCATGAGTCATTTGATCGACAAGTTGAATTACTTCAGGAAGAACCGCGAATCGTTCTCCAACGGTCACGGTGAAACCCACGAAGTGAACCGCGACTGGGAGAACAGCTACCGCCAGCGCTGGCAGCATGACAAGATCGTGCGCTCCACCCATGGCGTGAACTGCACCGGCTCCTGCAGCTGGAAAATCTACGTCAAGAACGGGCTGGTCACCTGGGAAACCCAGCAAACCGATTACCCCCGCACACGCCCGGATCTGCCCAACCACGAGCCCCGTGGTTGCCCTCGTGGCGCCAGCTACTCCTGGTACATGTACAGTGCCAATCGCCTGAAATACCCGCTGATGCGCAAGAGCCTGATGAAGCTCTGGCGTGCTGCCCGTATCCAGTTCAACGACCCGGTGGAAGCCTGGGCCTCTATTGTTGAAAATCCCGCCAAGACCGCCGAGTACAAGCCTCGCCGCGGTATGGGCGGTTTTGTACGTTCCAGCTGGGACGAAGTCAACGAACTGATTGCCGCCTCGAACGTCTACACCGCCAAGAAATTCGGGCCGGACCGTATCATCGGTTTCTCTCCGATTCCCGCCATGTCCATGGTCTCCTACGCCGCGGGCAGCCGATACCTGTCCATGATCGGTGGCGTGTGCATGAGCTTCTACGACTGGTACTGCGACCTGCCGCCCGCCTCTCCGCAAACCTGGGGTGAGCAGACCGACGTGCCGGAATCCGCCGACTGGTACAACTCCGGCTACATCATTGCCTGGGGCTCCAACGTACCCCAGACCCGTACCCCGGATGCCCACTTCTTCACCGAAGTACGCTACAAGGGCACCAAGACCGTTGCCATTACCCCGGACTATGCGGAAGTTTCCAAGCTGTCTGACGAGTGGCTGAACCCGAAGCAGGGTACCGATGCCGCCCTGGGCATGGCCATGGGCCATGTGATCCTCAAAGAGTTCCATGTCGACAAGCCCAGCGAGTACTTCATTGACTACGTTCGCCGCTACACCGACATGCCCTACCTGGTGATGCTGGAACAGAAAGACGACGGCAGTTTCGTGCCGGGCCGCTTCCTGCGCGCCAGTGACCTGGTCGACGGCCTGGGTGAAGAGAACAACCCCGAGTGGAAAACCATCGCCATTGACGAAAGCACTGGCGAACTGACTGCGCCGAACGGCTCCATCGGCTACCGCTGGGGCGAGAAAGGCAAGTGGAACCTGAAGCAGACCGCCAAAGGCGCCGATGTAAACCTACAGCTGTCCATGGTTGAAAAGCACGACGAAGTCGTCGATGTCGCCTTCCCGTATTTCGGCGGTATCGAACACGACCATTACAACCACGTGGAATTCAAGGACATCCTCAAGCACAAGCTGGGTACCCGCAAGGTACAGCTGGCCGATGGTTCCGAAGGTCGCGTGGTGACTGTGTACGACCTGATGGTTGCCAACTACGGCATCAGCCGCGGCCTGGGTAACGACGATGGCGCTACGTCCTATGACGAAGTGAAGCCGTACACGCCTGCCTGGCAGGAGCAGATCACCGGCGTACCGGCCGAGAAAGTGATCCGCATCGCCCGTGAGTTCGCGGACAACGCTGACAAGACCAAGGGCCGCTCCATGGTCATCGTCGGTGCCGGTATGAACCACTGGTACCACATGGACATGAACTACCGCGGCCTGATCAACATGCTGATTATGTGTGGCTGTATCGGCCAGAGTGGCGGTGGCTGGGCCCATTACGTGGGTCAGGAGAAGTTGCGCCCGCAGACCGGCTGGCAGCCGCTGGCCTTTGGTCTGGACTGGCAGCGCCCGCCACGCCACATGAACTCCACCTCCTTCTTCTATGCTCACTCCGGTCAGTGGCGCTACGAGAAACTGGGCGTGGATGAAATCCTGTCGCCGCTGGCAGACAAGTCCAAATTCGGTGGCAGTCTGATCGACTACAACGTACGCGCCGAGCGCATGGGCTGGCTGCCGTCTGCGCCGCAGCTGAACCGAAACCCGCTGACCATTGCCGCGGAAGCCGAGAAGGCCGGTATGGAGGTGGCGGACTACGTGGCCAAGTCCATGAAGGACGGATCTCTGGCCTTCGCCAGTGAAGATCCGGAAGCGCCGGAAAACTGCCCGCGTAACCTGTTCATCTGGCGCTCCAACCTGCTGGGCTCCTCAGGTAAAGGTCACGAGTACATGCTCAAGTACCTGCTGGGTACCAAGAACGGATTGCAGGGCAAGGATCTGGGTGTCGAGGGTGGCGCCAAACCGGAAGAAGTGAAATGGCGCGACCAGGCGCCGGAAGGCAAGCTCGACCTGCTGGTGACCCTGGACTTCCGTATGTCCACCACCTGTCTGTATTCCGACATCGTTCTGCCGACCGCAACCTGGTATGAAAAGAACGACCTGAACACCTCCGACATGCACCCGTTCATCCACCCGCTGACCGCTGCCACCGATCCGGCCTGGGAAGCGCGCAGTGACTGGGAAATCTACAAGGGCATTGCCAAGTCCTTCTCCAAGGCTGCCGAGGGGCATCTGGGTGTCGAGAAAGACGTGGTTACCCTGCCGCTGCTGCACGACGCGCCGGCGGAGCTGGGCCAGCCGTTCGATGTGAAAGACTGGAAAAAAGGCGAGTGCGACCTGATTCCGGGCAAGACCGCGCCCAACTTCATTACGGTGGAGCGGGATTACCCGAACACCTACGCCCGCTTTACTTCCCTTGGTCCGCTGATGGACAAGCTGGGTAACGGTGGCAAGGGCATCAACTGGAACACCGAGAAGGAAGTCAACTTCCTGAAGGACCTGAACTACACCCACCTTGAGGGTGCCAACGCAGGTCGCCCGAAGATCGAGAGTGCCATTGATGCCGCTGAGGTCATCCTGACCCTGGCGCCGGAAACCAACGGTCAGGTGGCGGTCAAAGCCTGGGCGGCGCTGTCCGAGTTCACCGGCCTGGATCACACTCATCTGGCTACCAACAAGGAAGAGGAAAAAATCCGCTTCCGGGACATCGTGGCGCAGCCGCGCAAGATCATTTCCAGTCCCACCTGGTCTGGCCTGGAAGACGAACACGTGTCCTACAACGCCGGCTATACCAACGTGCACGAGCTGATTCCCTGGCGCACCCTGACCGGTCGTCAGCAGTTCTATCAGGACCATGAGTGGATGCGCGCCTTCGGCGAGAGCCTGCTGGTGTACCGCCCGCCCATCAACACCAAAGCCGTAGGCAGCATGATCAACCAGCGCAGTAACGGCAACCCCGAGAAAGCGCTGAACTGGATCACCCCGCACCAGAAGTGGGGCATCCACAGCACCTACAGTGACAACCTGTTGATGCTGACCCTGTCCCGTGGCGGCCCGATTGTCTGGCTGAGTGAAGACGACGCCAAAGAGATCGGCGTGGAAGACAACGACTGGATCGAACTGTTCAACGCCAACGGCGCCATTGCCGCCCGTGCGGTGGTGAGTCAGCGAGTGATGCCCGGCATGGTGATGATGTACCACGCCCAGGAGCGGATTGTGAACATACCCGGCTCCGAAATCACCGGGACCCGTGGCGGTATTCACAACTCGGTAACCCGGGTGTGTCCGAAGCCGACTCACATGATTGGTGGCTATGCCCAGTATTCCTACGGCTTCAACTACTACGGCACCGTAGGTTCCAACCGGGACGAGTTCGTGGTGGTCCGCAAGATGAAGAACGTGGACTGGCTCGACGGTGAAGGCAATGACTATGCTCAGGAGGCTGTAAAATGAAAATCCGTTCCCAAGTCGGCATGGTGCTGAACCTGGACAAGTGCATTGGTTGCCACACCTGTTCCGTCACCTGCAAAAACGTATGGACAAGCCGTGAAGGCATGGAATACGCCTGGTTCAACAACGTCGAAACCAAGCCTGGTATCGGCTACCCGAAAGAGTGGGAGAACCAGGACAAGTGGAAGGGCGGCTGGATGCGCGACAGCTCCGGCAAGATCCGCCCCCGCATTGGTGGCAAGTTCCGGGTACTGGCGAACATTTTCGCCAACCCCGACCTGCCGGAAATCGACGACTACTACGAGCCGTTCGACTTCGATTATCAGCACCTGCACACCGCCGGTGATACCAAGCACCAGCCGGTCGCACGGCCACGCTCGCTGATCTCCGGCGAGCGCATGAAGAAAATCGAATGGGGCCCGAACTGGGAGGAAATCCTCGGGACGGAGTTTGCCAAGCGCCGCAAGGACAAGAACTTTGACCAGGTGCAGGCCGACATCTACGGCCAGTTCGAAAACACCTTCATGATGTACCTGCCGCGTCTGTGCGAGCACTGCCTGAACCCGGCCTGTGTTGCCAGCTGCCCGAGCGGTGCCATCTACAAGCGGGAAGAAGACGGCATTGTGCTGATCGACCAGGACAAGTGCCGCGGCTGGCGGATGTGTGTCTCTGGCTGCCCGTACAAGAAGATCTACTTCAACTGGAAAACCGGCAAGTCCGAGAAGTGCATCTTCTGCTATCCGCGTATCGAAGCCGGCATGCCTACCGTGTGCTCCGAGACCTGCGTTGGCCGGATCCGCTACCTGGGTGTGCTGTTGTATGACGCAGACCGCATCGAAGAAGTAGCCAGCACCCCGGGCGAGCACGAGCTGTACGAGAAGCAGCTGGAAATCTTCCTGGACCCGTTCGACCCGAAAGTGATCGAACAGGCGAAGAAAGACGGCATCCCGATGAACGTCATCGAAGCTGCCCAGCAGAGTCCGGTCTACAAGATGGCGGTGGACTGGAAGCTGGCACTGCCGCTGCACCCGGAATACCGCACCCTGCCCATGGTCTGGTATGTGCCGCCCCTGAGCCCGATCCAGTCTGCGGCGGAAGCCGGCAAGGTTGAGTTCGACGGCGTACTGCCGAAGATCGAGAGCCTGCGGATCCCGGTCAAGTACCTGGCGAACCTGCTGACCGCCGGTGATGAGAAGCCCATCGTACTGGCCCTGAAGCGGATCATGGCCATGCGTTTATACAAGCGCGCCGAAACCGTGGAAGGCAAGGAAGACCTGCGAGCCCTGGAAGCGTGTGGTCTGACCAAGGCCCAGGCCGATGAGATGTACCGCTACCTGGCCATCGCCAACTACGAAGATCGTTTTGTGATTCCCACCAGTCATCGTGAGCTGGCCAAGGAAGCCTTCCCGGATGCGACTGCTTACGGCGAGCGCGGCGGATGTGGCTTCAGCTTCGGCGACGGCTGCAACGGTGGTGACAGCGACTTCAGCCTGTTCGGCGGCAAGAAGCAGACCACCAGCATGGTCAGCAAACTGGCGACCGTGAAGCAGGTTGACCCGAAGCAGCTGCAGGACTGAGGAGGCCAAAATGCAACTTTTGAAAGTACTGGCGCGGGTACTGGAATACCCCACCGAAGAACTGCAGCAATCCAAAGACGCCCTGGTCGCCGCTGTCCTGGAGGACAGCCGGCTGCCGCGGCAAAACAAGGAACAACTGCTGACCTGTATTGACCGCCTGTGCGATGGTGACCTGATGGATCTTCAGGAAGCCTACGTAGGCACCTTCGACCGGGGCCGGGCGACCTCCCTGCTGCTGTTCGAACACGTGCACGGCGAATCCCGCGACCGCGGCCAGGCCATGGTGGACCTGATGGAGCAATACCGGGCCAACGGCCTGGAGATTGATGCCAAAGAACTGCCGGATTACCTGCCGCTGTTTCTGGAATACCTTTCCACTCGCCCGTGGGAAGAAATCCGCAACTGGCTGGAAGATATTCACCACATTCTGGGGTTGCTTGGAGAGCGCCTGTACCAGCGTGAAAGCCTCTACCACGTTGCGATGGATTCCCTGCTGGTGTTGTCCGGCCGCAAGGCCGACCGCCAGGAACTGGCTCAGCTCGTTGCCTCGGAAGAGCGCGACGACACCCCCGAAGCACTGGACAAGGTCTGGGAAGAGGAAATGGTGAAATTTGTGGATGACCAGGGCAGCTCCTGTGGCACCGGTGGCGTGGTTGGACAGCGCCGCCGCGAACTGGAACAGACCCAGACCATTCACCTGAGTGATCAGCTGATGACGGACGCAACGCCCCGTCCGGCAGGGCGCGCCTGAGGCGCAGGAGGAAAAGACAATGTCCTATATCAACACACTCTTGTTCGGAATCTATCCCTACATCGCCCTGCTGGTACTGTTTGTCGGTACCTGGGCGCGTTATGACCATGGCCAGTTCACCTGGAAAGCCCATTCCAGCCAGATGCTGCGCAAGAAAAACATGGTGATGGCCAGCGTGCTGTTCCACGTCGGCGTACTGGTGATCTTCTTCGGCCACCTGGTGGGCCTGCTTACTCCGCACTGGGCCTACGAGTGGATCATCACCCCGGGCCAGAAACAGGTGATGGCGATCTTGGTGGGCGGTATCGCAGGTATCATGGCCATCATCGGTGGCGGCATGCTCGCCTGGCGTCGTATGACCGACCCGCGGGTTCAGGCCAGCAGCACCTTCGCTGACAACATGATCATCATCATTCTGGTGGTTCAGCTGGTCCTCGGTATGCTCACCATCCTGCCCACCATGGGCCACCTCGACGGCAGCACCATGCTCAAGTTCTCCGCCTGGGCCCAGGGCGTCTTCACCCTGGAAGGATCTGGCATCGCCGCCTACATTGCCGACGTGCACTGGATCTACAAGACCCACATCTTCCTGGGCCTGACCATCTTCGTACTCTTCCCGTTCACCCGACTGGTGCACATGCTTAGCGTGCCAGTGGAGTATTTCGGGCGGAAGTACCAGGTGGTTCGCAAGCGCGCCTGAACGGATACAGCCACCCTCTCTTTCCGGGAGGGTGGCTGGCAAACTGATTGACGGAGAGTCGCACCATGCAACTGATCCCCACCGGCGAAGCCGGCAAACCCAGAAACCAGTTCCCGCCGGTCTATGTGGGTGAGACTCTCATCCACGAAGACGACATTGCCCGGGAAATGCAGCACCACCCCTCGGAAGAGCTGGCAGAAGCCTGGCACGAAGCTGCCAGAAGTCTTGCCATCCGTGAACTGTTACTGCAACAGGCCAGCCGCCTGAACCTTGACAGCATCGTAGACGAAGAAGACCGGATAGCCCGGGTGCTGGAACTCGAGCTCAAAGTGCCAGACCCGAGCGAACAGGACTGCGAACGCTTCTACGCCGCCAATCCCGGCCGCTTCTGCAGCCCTACCATCATGGCCGTTAGCCACATATTGCTGGCTGCCGCTCCGGATGATATTGAAGAGCGCATGCGTCAGGAAGAAGCTGGCCGACAGCTGCTGTCTGCCCTCCTGGACGGCCGCTCGCAGTTCAACGAATTGGCTAAACAGTATTCCGCCTGCGAATCCCGGCACCAGGGCGGCAGCCTCGGCCAGATCAGCAAAGGCCAGACCGTCGAAGAATTCGAACGCCCGGTCCTGAGCCTGAACGAAGGCCTCCACCCCGAGCTGATCGAAAGCCGCTATGGCTGGCACATCGTTCGAGTAGACCAGCGAATCAACGGCGAACTGCTGCCTTATGAACATGTAAAACCCCAGATTCGCCAGTACCTGAGCGAAAGCGTGACCCGCCGGGCATTCCGGCAATACCTCCAGGTATTGGCTGCGGAAACCGGTGTGGAGGGCGTGGATCTGGAGCTGCCGGATTCGCCTTTGATGCAGTGACTGCTTGGTTAGCAAAGCGAATAATTGAGCTAAGTCAATTACCCAGGAATAACCCCAAGGATACCCCCATCGGGGGAGCGATTTTTCATCAGTATCCTTCTAGTATTTAAAATAAGATTTTGAATGCATGAATATGCAGAGAGGGTACACCCATGGCCATGACACAAACTGCTGAACAGCGATATACCAAGCCGGTGCTTGTCGCCATCAACAAACCACTTGATGAAGAAGACAGCCTGGAAGCGCTTCGCAGCCATGCCCTGTTCTGCAATCTGCGCCCGAAAGACCTCGATAGTCTGATCCAGCAATCGCGCCGGCTGAGACTCGGTCACCACCAGCTGCTCTACCGTCAGGATATGCCGGCCCATCACTTCTTCTTTGTGATTTCTGGTCGCCTGCGTCTGTATCGCCTCGATTCCTCCGGCGTAGACCGAACCCTTGACAGTATTGCACCCGGGGACTGTTTTGCCGAAGTCATGATTTATGCCAATCCGCCCAGGTATGCATGCTACGCAGAGGCCCTGAAGTCCAGCGAAGTGCTCATGATCCCGGTTAAAGCTTATCGGGAATTGCTGGATCGGAATCCCGAGTATGCCCAGGCGGCCCTGAGCCACTACGCCATGCGTGCGGTGTCCAGATTCCACGATCTTGAGATCATGACCGTCCAGAATGCCCGGGATCGTTTGATTCGTTACCTCATTGATTTGCTGCCGAACGGCGCGGAGGAAGGTGGCGAAGTCGAGTTGCCGTTGCCCAAATGCCTGGTGGCTTCACGCCTGGCCATGCAGCCCGAGACTTTCTCCAGAATACTGGCAGATCTCAAGTCTAATGGTTTGATCAGAGTGAATCGCAGCAAGCTCTTTATTTCCGACCCTCAGCGGCTGATCGCTATCAGCCAATAGCCTCTCCGGGCCTCCGGGCCCGGCTTTTTTGACCGCCTTGAACATCAGGGGATAGTGATGATCAGCAGTTACCAGGATCTTGTTCAGGCCAGCCGGAAAGAACCGGAGCCCCAGCGGTTTCTGTTCGTTTTTTGCAAAGCCGAATTACCAGACGACGCCAGTGCCGCAGAACGGGCTGCTTTTGAACGCGGCGAGGGTGGCGCACTGACGCCGGTTATCTGTGTCGACAAAACCCCCGATGAGGTTCCTTATTTCGATGTGTTAGCGGAGGAATCCCGCGCGACAGGCCAGGACTGGGACATGGTATTTGTCGCGGCCATGTCGGGCCGTGGCGGCCATGCTCCTTCCAGTGATGAGGCCCAGCAACCCCTGACCATGATGGTGGAAAGCATCCGCATGGGGCATCTGGGCAATTACCTTCCCCTCAACAAAGCCGGCCACGCCATTAGCCTTGACTGAACTCAAGGCGCCTCTGTTTGGCCGAGGACTATCCTCAAAGAGGTATTTGATTTTCCTCAAAATTGAACGACCCTTGATGTAATCCATGGGGTATTGGGAGTTGTAGTGAGAAACGTCCTCCGTTGTGCGCTATCCATCTTGATGATACTTGCTGCTTCGCTGAGCTGGGCCCAGCCGTTATCGGAATACAGCCCTCCGGCCGGACGCCAGCTTATCGAAAAAGCCTTCCCGGAAGCGACAGAACTCCAGCCGATGGAGGGCAACCGTGCCATCCAGCAGGTGTATTCCGGTGAGGAGCTTATAGGCTACGCCTACCAGTCCCTGGACTTTGTCCAGACCCCCGCCTATTCCGGCAAGCCCCTGAATGCCATGGTGGTGCTCGATACCGCCGGAGAAATTCGTGCCGCCAAAGTCATACATCACGATGAACCCATCCTGCTGGTGGGTATCCCCGAAAGCAAGATGCATGAGTTCACTGACCAGTACACCGGTCTGAAAGCCGACCAGCGGGTGACCGTTGGGGGCACGTCTACCGAACGCAAGGTGGCGGTGGATGGCTTGTCCGGCGCTACGGTCACCGTGATGGTTATTAACGAAGTCATCATGCGCACTGCCCACCGGGTGGGGGTCGAGATTGGGTTGATTGAAGGTGGCAAAAGCAACCGTCCGCCCATGGCCAATGTGAACTCGGAACAGTTTCAGGAGAAGTCCTGGCAGGAGTTGACCGGTGACGGTTCCATTCGCCGCCTGGTGTTGACCAAAGGGCAGGTCGACGACTCTTTTGTGGGGACCCCTGCCGAGGGCATCGAAACTGCAGACGCGGGCGAACGCGGTGACACCCTGATCGATCTCTACGCCGCCTATCTGGATGCGCCGACCATCGGCCGCAATCTGTTGGGTGAGAGCCAGTACCAGTGGCTGATGTCGGAACTGCAAGAGGGTGAACATGCCATTGCGGTTATGGCCAACGGCGAATACTCCTTCAAAGGCTCAGGCTATGTGCGGGGCGGCATTTTCGACCGGGTGCAGATCCGCCAGTTCGGCGACACCTTCAACTTCCGGGATCTGGATTTCCACCGGCTCAGTGACGTCTACGCCGAGGGCATGCCCGAGTTTTCGGAAATGGCGATCTTTATTGTGCGCCAGCAGTACAACTTCGACCCTGGCACCCCGTGGACGCTGGAACTGACGGTCAAGCGCCAGACTGGCCCGCTCGACAGCGAATTTCAGGTGTTTCCGCTGGAGTACCAGTTGCCGGACCAGTATTACACCCGTCCGGAGCCTGTATTGACCGAGGAAGAATGGCTCGAAACCCAGCCGCTGTGGATTCAGGTGTGGTACCAGAAGCAGTTCCAGATCACCGTGCTGGGTCTTGGTATAGCCGTACTGCTGTTCATCCTGTTCTTCCAGGACTGGCTGGTTCAGAAGCCGAAAATGATGCGCTGGATTCGCCATGGCTTCCTGGTTTACACCCTGTTCTTCATTGGCTGGTATGCCCTGGGTCAGCTTTCCATCGTCAATGTGCTGACGTTTGTGAACAGCCTGATCAGCGGCTTCAAATGGGAAACCTTCCTGATCGATCCGATCATGTTCGTACTCTGGGCCGTGGTGGCTGGCATCGTCCTGCTATGGGGTCGGGCGGTCTACTGTGGCTGGCTATGCCCGTTCGGCGCCCTGCAGGAGTTGATCAATGAAATCGCCCGCAAGCTCAAGGTACCGCAGTACACCGTGCCTTTTGCCTGGCACGAGCGCCTGTGGGCCATCAAGTACATCATCCTGCTGGTGCTGTTTGGTATTTCTCTGGAGTCCATGGCCACCGCCGAGCGCATGGCGGAAGTGGAGCCGTTCAAGACCGCCATTACCCTGCACTTTGATCGCACCTGGCCATTCGTGACCTACGCTGTGCTGTTGCTGGTGGTCAATATCTTCACCCGCAAGGTGTACTGCCGCTACCTGTGCCCGCTGGGTGCCGCCCTGGCATTGCCCACCAAACTGCGAGTGTTTGACTGGCTCAAGCGTCGCAAGGAATGCGGTAACCCCTGCCGTCTCTGCGACAAGGAATGCGAAGTCCAGGCTATCCATCCGGATGGACACATCAACTACATGGAATGTCACTACTGCCTGGATTGCCAGATGACCTATTTCGATGACCACAAGTGCCCGCCGCTGATCGTGAAGCGCCGTGGCAAGCGCCGTGGTCATAACGCACCCGGCCACCCTGAGGAAATTCCGGTGGTGCAGGTGAACTGAGTAGTCCCGAGGAGCCAACCATAAGGCCCCGGAAAGCCATGAGAAGCAATAACCGCCATAACCAATAACGGAGTTGGATGCTATGAAAAAAAGAGATGATCTGACCAAGGACACGCCGGAGGTTTCCGAAGGTGGTCTGAGCCGTCGTCGCTTTATGGGTGCGGCTGCGCTGGCCGGTGTCGCTGGTGCAACCGGTCTGGGCACCTCGGTCATGTCCCGTGAGACCTGGGCTGCAGCTGCTGAAGAAGCCCGCAACAAGGCTCACGTCGCCCCGGGCGAGCTGGATGAGTACTACGGTTTCTGGAGTGGTGGCCACCAGGGCGAAGTGCGCGTGCTTGGCGTGCCCTCCATGCGTGAACTGATGCGTATTCCGGTATTTAACGTGGATTCCGCAACGGGTTGGGGTATTACCAATGAAAGTAAGGAAATCCTGGGCGGTGATCAGCAGTACCTGAACGGCGACTGCCACCACCCGCACATTTCCATGACTGACGGTCGTTACGATGGTAAGTACCTGTTTATCAACGACAAGGCCAACACCCGGGTTGCCCGTATCCGTCTGGATATCATGAAGACGGACAAGATTACCCACATCCCGAACGTTCAGGCCATCCATGGTCTGCGCCTGCAGAAAGTACCCAAGACCAACTACGTGTTCTGTAACGCCGAGTTCGTCATCCCGCAGCCCAACGACGGCACGGATTTCAGCCTGGACAACAGCTACACCATGTTCACCGCCATCGACGCAGAAACCATGGATGTGGCCTGGCAGGTCATCGTTGACGGTAACCTGGATAACACCGATGCCGACTATACCGGCAAGTACGCTGCTTCTACCTGTTACAACTCAGAGCGTGCCGTTGATCTTGCGGGCACCATGCGTAACGACCGCGACTGGGTGGTTGTGTTCAATGTGGAGCGCATTGCTGCAGCGGTAAAAGCCGGCAACTTCAAGACCATTGGCGATTCCAAGGTGCCGGTTGTCGACGGCCGAGGCGAATCCGAATTCACCCGCTATATTCCTGTGCCGAAGAACCCGCACGGTCTGAACACCTCTCCCGATGGCAAGTACTTCATTGCCAACGGCAAGCTGTCACCAACGGTATCCGTGATTGCCATTGATAAACTGGACGATCTGTTCGAAGACAAGATCGAACTGCGCGACACCATCGTGGCCGAGCCGGAGCTGGGTCTCGGACCCCTGCACACTACCTTCGACGGCCGTGGCAATGCCTACACCACGCTGTTTATCGACAGCCAGGTGTGCAAGTGGAATATTGCCGATGCCATCAAGCACTACAACGGTGACAAGGTAAATTACATCCGTCAGAAGCTGGACGTGCAGTATCAGCCGGGCCACAACCACGCATCGCTGACTGAATCCCGCGATGCTGATGGCAAATGGCTGGTTGTTCTGTCCAAGTTCTCGAAAGACCGTTTCCTGCCGGTTGGCCCGCTCCATCCTGAGAACGATCAGCTGATCGATATTTCCGGTGAGGAAATGAAACTGGTCCACGATGGCCCGACCTATGCCGAGCCGCATGACTGTATCCTGGTACGTCGTGATCAGATCAAGACCAAGAAGATATACGAGCGCAACGACCCCTACTTCGCCAGCTGTCGTGCCCAGGCGGAGAAGGACGGTGTGACTCTGGAATCCGACAACAAGGTCATCCGTGATGGCAACAAGGTACGTGTTTACATGACCTCCGTTGCGCCTCAGTACGGTATGACCGAGTTCAAGGTGAAGGAGGGTGATGAAGTCACTGTGTATATCACCAACCTCGATATGGTTGAGGACGTGACCCACGGCTTCTGTATGGTGAACCATGGTGTGAGTATGGAGATCAGCCCGCAGCAGACCGCTTCCGTGACCTTTACGGCAGGTAAGCCAGGGGTTTACTGGTACTACTGCAACTGGTTCTGTCATGCTCTCCACATGGAGATGGGCGGGCGGATGCTCGTCGAAAAGGCCTGATAGAGAGTTGCCTGACTTGGGGTCCCGTTTTCGGGGCCCTAGTGTCCCGTCTGGCTAATTCCTTAACCTACTGAGCTTCTGAAAAACCGAAGAGCTAGGCGTGCTGGTGAAGGTTTGGTGGTTCCAAATCGAGCCAGCAGAACGACGTTCTTCGGTTTTTCAGAAGCTCCCGGAGGGCTTGTCTCTGAGGACTCTGAGCCCTGTGTTGCCAGTCCTTGATGTGGAACCACCACATCTGCAGACTGGCGCCTTGGTCAGAGTCCTCAGAGGCAAGCAGTAGATTAAGGAATTAGCCAGACGGGACACTAGTTGCTTATCACTATCTCGAGATCTATTGATGTATCAACTATTGCGTTATGGAGTGGTCCTGTCAGTCGCTCTGTTTGCGCTCTCCGCCAACGCGGACCTGCAGCAAGAGCTGGATAACCTGGCCCCGGGCTCGTCGTTTCAACTTCCTCCGGAAACTCTGTCTCCACTGGCTATCAGGGTGCCCGGGGTATCTGTGTCCTGCGCTCCGGAAACGGTGATTGACGGTGGCGGGCAGGGCAATGCGGTTGAGATTCTGGCAGAGGCGATCACCTTTTCCGGTTGCCAGGTTCGCAATTGGGGCAAAGACCTGAACGAACTGGATGCGGGAATTTTCGTGGCCCGCGTAGCGCAGGGTTCGGTGGTGGAAAACAACCGTCTTCAGGGCCCGGCATTCGGCGTGTGGCTGGATGCAACACCGGATGTGACCGTGCGGGAGAATCACATTCGCGGTGATACCAGCTTGCGGTCCCAGGATCGTGGCAATGGCATTCACCTGTTCAACACCACGGGTGCGCTGATTGAAGGTAACGATATCAGTGAGACCCGGGATGCCATTTATATCGAGACCGCGAACCGAAATACCATTCGCGGCAATGTGATGAGTGACCTCCGGTACGGCATTCATTACATGTATTCGATGCATAACCTGCTGGAAAACAACGTCACCCGGGGCACGCGTACCGGGTATGCGTTAATGCAAAGCAAGTACCTGAAGGTATTCAATAACCGCTCCGAGAATGACGAGAACTACGGCATTCTGATGAACTTCATCACCAACTCCGAGTTGCGCAATAACGTGGTCACCGGAGTGTCCCAGGGTCAGAGTGCCGGAGTGGTCATTTCCGGTGCCGAGGGTAAAGCGGTGTTTATCTACAACTCGCTGTACAACACCTTCGAAGGCAATTATTTCGGCCACAGCAATATCGGTATTCATCTCACTGCGGGTTCCGAGGAAAACCAGGTGTTCAACAACGCCTTTGTGGAAAACCAGCGCCAGGTGAAGTACGTGGCCACTCGCACCCAGTTCTGGGCCGAGGATGGCAAAGGCAACTACTGGAGTGACTACCTGGGCTGGGATCGAAATCAGGACGGCCTCGGCGATGTGCCTTATGAACCGAACGACAACGTGGATCGGCTGCTGTGGAAGTATCCGGAGGCCAAAGTACTGATGTTCAGCCCGGCGGTGGATACCCTGCGTTGGGTCCAGGATGCCTTCCCCGTAGTGAAGTCTGCCGGAGTGAGTGACCCCCATCCTTTGATGCGAATTCCCGACCACCTGCAATCGGAGATCCGATGAACTGTTTTCGACTGGAGAACGTCAGCCACCGTTACGACAAGGCCACGGTGCTACACGGGGTAGATCTTCGGCTGGAGCCGGGGGAAATTCTGGGCCTGTTCGGGCACAACGGGGCGGGAAAGACCACCTCGATCAAGCTTATCCTGGGCCTGATGCAACCGACCGAGGGCAAGGTGTCTGTACTGGAAGGCGCGGCGGGTGATCCGCAGGTAAGCCAGCACATCGGCTACCTGCCAGAGAACGTGATGTTCTACCCGCAGCTGACCGGCCGGGAAATTCTCAGCCACTTTGCCCGCCTCAAAGGCGCGCCGCTGAAGCAGGTGCCTGAACTGTTGGAACAGGTGGGTCTGGGAGATGCCATGGACGCCCGCACCAAAACCTATTCCAAAGGCATGCGCCAGCGTCTTGGCCTGGCCCAGGCCCTGCTCGGCAAGCCCAAATTGCTGATGCTGGACGAACCCACCGTCGGCCTGGACCCGGTTGCAACGGCGGATCTGTACCGTTTGCTGCGCCAGCTTCGGGATGAGGGGGCCGGAATCGTGCTCTGTTCGCATGTATTGCCGGGGGTCGAACCTTACATTGATCGGGCCGCGATTCTGACCGAAGGCGCCCTGAAAGCAGCCGGCGACCTGCCGTCGCTGCGGCGGCAGGCAAACATGCCGGTGACCCTGACCCTGCAGCCTGCCACGAGCCTGTCGGCGTTGGAAAAAGCCATTGACCAGGCCGAGCAGCGTGCCGGATTGATGATGAAAAGTGAAAACGGGCGATTGCAGGTAGACGTGAGACCTCAGGAAAAAATGGAACTGATCAAGACCTTGATGGCCTCCGGCGAAGTGGCAGACCTGGGCATCCATCAGCCCAGCCTGGAAGACATCTACGTACACTTTATTGGCTCGGGTGGCCTGGCCCACCGGGGAGGAAGCCAATGAACGCCATCTGGACCATCGCCCGCAAGGAGCTCAGCGACAGCTTCCGCAACCGCTGGCTGGTTGCCATTTCCCTGGTGTTCGCCACCCTGGCACTGGGCATCGCCTGGTTCGGTGCCGCCGCCTCCGGGCAGGTGGGCTACGCCTCCACACCTGCGACCATTGCCAGCCTGGCCAGCCTGGGGATCTTCCTGATCCCGCTGATTGCACTGTTGTTGGCCTACGACGCCATCGTGGGGGAAGAGGAGGGCGGCACCCTGTTACTGCTGATGACCTACCCCCTCAGTAAAAGCCAGTTACTGTTGGGCAAATTCCTCGGCCACGGCCTGACCCTGGCGCTGGCTACCATCATCGGCTTCGGTGTGGCTGGTATTGCCATTGCCGTGTTGGTGGAAGATGTTGCCATTGCCGCCCTGGCAGTGGCCATGGGGCGTTTTGTGGGCTCCACCGTTTTGCTGGGCTGGGGCTTTATCGCACTGGCCTACCTGGTGAGCGTACGGGTGAGCGAGAAACCGGTCGCTGCCGGTCTGGCCCTGGCCATCTGGTTCTTTTTTGTACTGATCTTCGACCTGATGCTGCTGGGCACCCTGGTGGCCAGCGAAGGCAAACTGAATCCCGAACTGCTGCCCTGGCTGCTAATGCTAAACCCCACTGACATCTACCGCCTGCTCAACATCGTCGCCTTCGGCGACAGCGGTCAACTCAGTGGCGTACTCAGCCTGGGTGCAGACCTGCCTATCGGCGCTGCGGGCCTTTGGCTAGGCCTGATCCTGTGGTGTGCCATACCCCTGGCCGGCGCACTGTTACTGTTCAAAAACCGACGAATCTGATCCCGACCGGAGACACACAAACATGGCAAACCCAGCAACCAAATGGCTCATCGCCGCCTTCGCCGCCACCCTTCTGGCGGGCTGCTCCGGCAGTGAACCCGAAATCGTTGAAAAACCCGACCCGGTGCACTTTGAATCCGGCGACGAGTGCCACGTCTGCGGCATGGTCATCACCAACTTCCCGGGCCCAAAAGGCCAGGCCTTCACCGAGCGAGAGCAGAACATCCGGAAATTCTGCTCCACCAAAGACATGTTCGCCTGGTTCCTGCAGCCGGAAAACGAAAACCGGGATCACACCCTCTACGTCCACAACATGGCCGAAACCCACTGGGACAGCCCGGATGACACCCACCTGATCGACGCCCGCGAGGCCTTCTACGTGGTCGGCTCAAATCTTAACGGCGCCATGGGCCCAACCCTGGCCTCGTTCGCCAACAAAACCGACGCCACAGACTTCGCGGCCGAGCATGGCGGCAACGTACTGGCGTTTGCCGAGGTCACGCTGGAGCATCTGAATAATGGTATGACGATGCACGACATGAGCGGGATGGATGATATGGCTGGTATGCACGATGCAGATGAAGCTGGAATGGCTGATGATCACATTAGCCACAGTACAGAGCATTAAAGTGGCAGTCCCACAAAAATAAGGTCGAAAGGTCTTAACCTGGGTTTACTGGTCTTGGGAGACTATGTCTCCAAAGTTCGAGAGAGTGGGTGCGGGTAAGCTTTCCAAAAATTTGCGGAGCCAGGGATGGCGGAGCAGAAGCGACACAGGGAAGTGCCGTAAGGAGCGTTTTTTGGAAAGCTTACCCGCACCCGCTCCAACTCCCAAGCTGGCAGCCTGGGTCAGCCGCCAGTCATATTCATAAACCGAAGAATCTGCACATCCCCATTGCTGGAAAAATGATGCCGCTCCGGCTTCAGATCCATGGCCTTGATGATCGCCTCCTGCAGCTTGTCATCCGTCACCGGATGCCCCCGCAACACCCGGCGAAGATCCACTGAATGCTCATTGCCCAGGCACAGCAGCAGACGCCCCTCCACCGTCACCCGAACCCGATTGCAGGTCGAACAGAAATTGTGGGAATGCGGCGAAATGAACCCGACACGAACCTCGCTGTCCGGCATCCGGAAATAACGCGCGGGGCCACCGGAATCCTCAGTTGCCGGAATCAGCTCATGGTGCCTGCGGATAATGTCGCGCACCTCCTCACTGGTGCACAGCGCCAAACCACGGTCGTGCTCCGAAATCTCCCCCAGCGGCATCTCCTCGATAAAGCTGATGTCTACCTGCTTTTGACGGGCAAACTCAATCAGCTCCGGAATCTCCTCGTCGTTGCGGCCTTTCATCACCACCGTGTTCAACTTGATGCCACGGAAGCCGGCGTCCCGGGCGGCATCAATACCATCGAGAACCTGGCTGAGATTACCGGTGCGGGTAATGGCGCGGAATTTGTCAGCGTCCAGGGAATCCAGACTGATATTGAGGCGGTGCAAACCGGCTTTGCGCAATGGTTCCGCCATGGTGGGCAACTGACTGCCGTTGGTGGTCATGGCGAAGTCACGGAGGCCATAAGTGCCGACTTCGCGCACCAGTTCCAGGATGTCTCGTCGCACCAGCGGCTCTCCGCCGGTCAGCCGGATCTTCTCCGTGCCCAGAGCAACAAAATTCCGTGCCAGCCGTGCGATCTCTTCAAGGGTCAATACCTGTTGGCGTGGCAGAAAGGTCATGTCTTCCGCCATGCAATACACGCAGCGAAAATCGCAGCGGTCAGTTACCGACAGGCGTACATAGTTTACCGTGCGGCCAAAGCGATCTGTCAGTCTGGTCTGGGGCATTGAAGCCGTGTCCTGTTGCAATATCACCATAAGTTTAGGCCAAGTATGGCAAACCCGCTGGCGGATTCCGATACCCCTCGGGGAGTATTCCCTGTCACCTTGCATAGCCAATGGTTTTGATCTATAACACGTATAACAGATGTATGTTAACGGTGTTGTCTGCGGTTGGTATCAGGATTTTGCCGATTTAAAACGTATTAAAGGTGCAGGAGATAGTGATGTGGCTTTACGAAAAATGGCTCGCTCGTGCTAATGCCGGCGTACTGGTGAGTGTGCTCGGTTTGCTGGTAACCATTGCTCTGGCGTATCCGCTTGCAGCCAGGTTGCCAATGGCCATTCAGGTAATGGCTCATATGGGGACTTTAATCTTCGCAGTGGGGGTGAAAATCGCGTATGTCGCCCGTCTTGCATTCCTCAGTAAACTGGGGAGACCTGTACACTGAATCACGGTAGAATAGATGCAGTTATGAACGGTCAAGAGGCCCACGCCATGGGCGCACAACCAGGCAAAACCGGTTTCCGGATTCTTGCGTATATGAGTGTGGGGCTGGCAGCAGCAGGCGTGGTTTTGCCGCTTTTGCCAACCACCCCCTTTGTTATCCTCGCGGCCTTTTTTGCCAGCAAGAGCTCCCCGGCATTTGCCAGGTGGCTGGAAGACCACCCGACTTTCGGCCCGGCGATTGAAGAATGGCGTGCCCGGCGAGCCATTCCGCGCAAGGCCAAGTTGATGGCGTTTGCCATGATGGGGTTGAGTTGGTGCATGCTGGCCTGGCTCGGGTCACCAGTTGTGGTACTGGCTATCTCGGGGCTGTTTTTGTTGGGTGTAGCCGGGTACATGCTGAGCCGGCCATCCTATTGATGATTTCTGTCATTTTGGAGTTATGAATGCACATCACCCGTTACACCGATTATTCACTCAGAGTGCTGATCTATCTGGCTGCAGAGGGTGATCGTCTGGCGACCATCCAGGAAATTGCCGACAGCTACGACATCTCCAAGAATCACCTGATGAAGGTGGTTCACCAACTGAACAAGAAAGGCTACATCGAGACCATCCGTGGCAAGAAGGGCGGAATGAGGCTGCATATGGCGCCTCAGGATATCAATATCGGAATCCTGGTGCGCGAGACCGAGCAGGATCTCAGTATCGTGGAATGCTTCTCCTCCAAAAATGCCTGCAAGATCACTCCGGTATGCGGACTTAAATCCATGTTTGGTGAAGCCCTGAAAGCCTTCCTTGAAGTGCTTGATCGATACACGCTCGCCGACGTGATTCAGGACCACCACCGACCACAGCTGTTGCGACTGCTCCAGATTGCTTGATTGCTGAACTGACGCACTGCTGTATTTGCAGTGCGTCAGACCTCCCAGGCTTCAAACGAGTATCCAGAGTTATACGTTTACGGGGTTCGCGGATCTCCGTTCCGGCAGTGAATATCGCAGGACTCTCTGCAGCACAGTTTGATACTGGCTCATAAATGAGCCGGTGTTGTAGTGAATGCCATACTTGCGACAGATTTCCTGTACCCGCTCGGAAATCTCCGGGTATCGGTGTGCTGGCAGATCCGGAAATACGTGATGCTCGATCTGGTAGCTCAAGTGACCACTCAGAATATGCAGCCAGCGGCCACCGGTGAAGTTGGAAGAGCCGGTAAGCTGGCGCAGATACCAGTGGCCCTTGCTCTCACCTTCGCATTCCCGCTCTGTAAAGGTTTCTGCATCCTGAGTGAAGTGGCCGCAGAAAATCACCGTTGAGGCCCAGAGGTTCCGGATCAGGTTGGCCCCCACGTTGCCGGCCAGCACGATAGGGGCCACCGGCAGAGTCAGTAATGGAAAGAAAACGTAATCCTTGAACGCCTGGCGGCCACCTTTACGGACAAAGTCTTTCAGGAACGGCAGCTTCTCGCGCCAGGAAATTTCCCGGCGGCGAAGTTTCTCGGTTTCCAGTTCATGCAAACCCACGCCCCACTGAAAGAACACACTCAGCAGAATGTAGTTGATGAACTGCAGTGTGTGCCAGGGTTTCCAGGGCTCGTCGTCACTCAGGCGCAGCACCGCATAGCCGTAATCCCGGTCTTTACCGATGATGTTGGTGTAGGTGTGGTGCTCGTAATTGTGAGTCCGGCGCCAGGATTCACTGGTACAGACCGTATCCCACTCGTAGGTCTGTGAGTTGAGGGTGGGATCGTTCATCCAGTCGTACTGGCCATGCATCACGTTGTGGCCAATTTCCATATTCTCCAGAATTTTGGCCACGCCGAGGGTGGCCGTTGCCGCCACAAACACCGGCGGAATGAAGCCGAATGGCATCATCACCCGGCCGCCGACTTCAAGTGCCCGATGCAGGCGAACGATCTTGCGAATGTAGCGGGCATCCCGCTCGCCGAGATCGGCCAAGACCTCATCACGTACCGCATCCAGGTCTTTCTGGAGTTCGTTGAGCTGTTGTTCGTCAAGTTGGATCATAAGGTCTCCTTGCGGCTTTCAGAGGCCGCGCTCGAATTCTGTGTGTCAGGCTTCCAGAGTCACCGGGCCACGGGGTACGGAAATGCAGAGTTGAACGCTTTCCTCTCCGGGGCCGGAGGCTTTACCTGTCAGCCGGTTAATCACGGTCCCGCTGGTTTTACGGCAGCTGCATTGGTGGCAGATGCCCATACGGCAGCCGTATTGAGGTTTGAGGCCCGCGGCTTCTGCGATCTCCAGCAGCGTGGCATCGCCGGAAGAATCCACATTGAGATCCGCACGGGCAAAACTCACCTCGCCGCCGAGTGTTTCATCACCGAGGAGGGAGGAAACCGGAGGGGCGAAAAACGTACAGTGAATCTGTTCTTCGCCGAGACCGCGCTGGTAAAGCAGGTCATTGGCGAGATCCATCAGCCCGCCCGGTCCGCACAGATAAACCTCCCGGGCTTTCAGGCCGGGCACGGAATCCAGGTCGGCGTCGTTGAGGTAGCGCGGCTCGTCGGTTTCGTGGGTGCATATAATACGGACCGAGAGTGCCGAGTATCTTGCCGCTAGTGCTTCCAGTTTTTCACTGGCGATCACGTCCTCCTGAGTGCGAACAAAGTAGAGCAGCGTGACCGGTGCCCGGAAGTGCCCTGCCGCCATGGTCTCCAGCAGGCTTAGAATCGGCGTAATGCCGCTGCCCCCGGCAATAAACAGCACCGGTTTGGGCATGGCTGGCATCAGAAAGTCGCCAAAGGCTTCGGTCAGGCCCAGCACCGCGCCTTCGTCCAACTGATCATGCAGCCAGTTGGTCACCAGCCCTCCTGGCAGGCGTTTGATGGTCAGTGTGACCACGCCGTCGTTCTGCCAGAGCAGGGGGGAGCTGGACAGACTGAAGGTGCGTTGGCGTCGCACACCATCAATATCTACACAGATGTTCACGTGCTGGCCGGCACGAAAGCCGCTCCATCGGCTGGCAGGCCGGAGCACAAAGGTCTTGGTGTCGTGAGTCTCGACCAGAATACGCTCTACCCGTGCAGGTGTGTACGCCTGTATCCACATCGGATTAATGGCCTCTGCCAGTGGATCAAAATAACTGGCAGGGTTGCTTCGGTTCAGTAACTGTCGGCCAAGCCAGTGCATGGCGCGGGTCTGGTTCATTTTTGCCAACATAGGTTTTCTCCAAGGTTTGTACCTGATCGTTGGTAACGATGTGTACACTTGTTCACTTATGTGTACGACTGTACACAGTGAGGGTTGTCGTAACAATCAGGGGGCGCTTCGTTGGCTCGAAATGACAAGTTTTGCGGACTTTTCTGCCGTCAGATGTGTACACTTGTTACCGCAACTATCGTGATAGGAAGACTATGGCAGACAGACCGAAACGCAGGCCCGGCGAAACCCGAGAGAAGCTGATGAACGCAGCGCTGACTCTGGTGGGCAAGGGGCGACACTTTGCCAGCCTCGGTATTCGGGAAGTGACCCGGCAGGCCGGCGTGGTGCCAACGTCGTTCTATCGCCACTTTCGCAGCATGGACGACCTGGGTTTGCAGCTGGTGGACGAGCTAGGGCTGGTCCTCAGGCGGATGATGAGGGAGGCCCGGGCCAACGTGTTGCAGGCCGACAAGCTGATTGAGGAATCGGTGGGTATCTTTGTGGCCCATGCCCAGGCCAACCGCAGTTTTTTTCTGTTTATGGCGCAGGGGCTGGCAGGCGAGAGCCGGGCCGTTCAGGAAGGGATTCGCAGCGAGATGCGGTTTTTTGCCAGCGAATTGGCCAATGACTTACGCCGGCTCCGGCTCATGGAACACCTGAGCGATGCCGATCTGGAGTTGACCTGTGATCTGGTGGTGCGCACCGTGGCCTTCAGTCTGACCGATCTGCTCAGCATTTCCGAAGACGACGATTATCAGATCGGCCAGGTGCGAAAACGCACCACCCGATTCCTGCAGATGATTTTTGTCGGGGCTGGTCACTGGCAAAGCGACTGACCCCGTCCTGGGTTACTTGCGGGTTCGGGCGCGCTTCTTCTTCGGCGGCAGTATCAGCGATTCCAGCTCATCCAGAGCCTCACCGGTATAAACCGCCAGTTTCTGCATGCTCGGCAGCGTATCCCGGCAGCCGGTAAAACCGAAATTCAGCGATCCGGCATAGCTCAGGCAGGTGATGTTCAGGGCGCCGCCGTGAGCGATCAGCGATACCGGATACATGGCCTCAAGCCGGGCACCTTCATAATACAGCGTGTCTTCCGGGCCGGGCACGTTGGAAATGGTCACGTTGAAGACGGGGCGCATCCTCCCCCCGAGACCTGACATCAACTGCAGAATGTAGGGTGACATCAGCAGCATGGTGTACTGGGTCAGGGCACTTTTGGGAAGTTTCTGCAGGTGCTCCTTGGCCCGTCGGGTCGAGGTTTTGATCTGTTGCAGGCGGTTCAACGGGTCAGCTTCGTCGGTGGCCAGCGAGGCAATCATGAAACTGATCTGGGTGCCCGTACCCTCGTCGTCTGCCGGCCGGATATTCACCGGTATACCAGCCGTCAGCGGGTTGTCGGGCAGATTGTTCTGCTCGGCCAGAAAGCGACGCAATGCTGTGCCACACAGGTAAAGCACGATGTCGTTCAAGGAGCCGCCGGAAGCATGGGCCAGGTTTTTCAGTCGGTCCAGTTGATAATGCTGGGTGGCGAAACGTCGCTGCGCGGTAACCCGGTGATTGAGCACCGAAACCGGGCCTGTGAAGGGCGCGGTCAGTCCGTCTTCCGGATGTCGAACCGAATGCACCAGGCGATTGCCGGCCTGCCATAGCCTGGGGGCCATGTCTGCCTGGAGTTTCAGGGCGTCCATGGCCTGGGAAACCGCAGCGGGCACGCTGGCCTCTTTGTCGGTTTTTGCGCCACGGCGTTGGTGTGGGCGTACCGTCCAGGGCGGTGGCATATTGCAGCGTTCGGGATCGGTGGTGAGCACCCTTTGCATTAGCCGCACGCCACTGATGCCGTCAATCATCGAGTGGTGCATTTTGGTGTAAAGGGCGAAACGGTTGTTCTCCAGGCCTTCAATAACGTGGCATTCCCAAAGAGGGCGGGAAAAATCCAGGGGGTTAGAGTGCAGTCGGGATACCAGAATACCCAGTTCGCGTTCCCCGCCGGGGCGGGGCAGGGCTGAGTGCCGGACGTGATAATCCAGATCGATATCCTTATCGACTTTCCAGGCCGGGGCGATCACACGCCCGAGGAAACCAGACCATGCCAGTTTGTATCCCCAGGGTGGTGCCACATCGCCGGCTTCTTTCATTCGAGTGACCATGTCACGCAGGAAGGTTTCTGGTGCGCCTTCCGGCAGTGAGAAAATCTGAAGCGTACCCACATGCATCGGGGTGTCTTCAGATTCAACCGCCAGCCAGGAGGCGTCCAGGGTTCCGAGACGTTTCATTCCTTGTCATTCTCCGCCAGTCATTTGTGTTTTGGTTGTTTCCTGCAAGTATACTGATATCGGTAGGTTCACACGATCAAAACCGGGATTGGGCTCCCATCTTTTTGCAGGGTTTCACGGTTACATAATGTCGCGAAGCCGGGCTCCCGGTCAGAAGGTTCGTGTGCTAATTTCTAAGGCCATAGGAACTAACAACAAGAATATTCGGAGGCTTTGTGGAATCCAGCCCGCTGATCTCGGCAGGTTTGCCGATCGCATTGTTCATTATCATGATCGGTATCGGTATGACGCTTACCCTGAGGGATTTTCGCCAGGTGGCGGTGTATCCGAAGGGCATGATTGTGGGCACCTTCGCCCAGATTCTCCTGATGCCGATGGTGGCGTTCGGGCTGGCTTATCTGTTCGGTGTGGCGCCGGCCATTGCCGTTGGTCTGGTGATCATCGCGGCTTGCCCCGGAGGTACCACGTCCAACCTGTTTGTGCTTCTGGCCCGGGGTAATATTGCGCTTTCCATCGTGCTGACGGTCTCCGCCAGCCTGATCACCATTCTTACCCTGCCACTGTTTACCAACATGGCGCTGCAGCATTTCATGGGCACGGAAGAGAACATCTCGCTGCCGGTGGCCATTGGCATGCTGGTGCGAACCCGCAAGCCGGAGCTTGCGCGCAAGGCTGAGAGCCTGGTCAGCATCTTTGGTGGCATCGTGCTGGCAGTGCTGATTGTGGCGCTGCTCTATGGCGTTCGGGACCAGATGTGGGATCTGCTGAAGCAGGCAGGCCCCTCCACTATCGCTCTCAATGTCGCTGGTATCGCCCTGGGCCTGCTGGCGGGCAGGGTGGCCGGACTGACCCAGCGGGAATCCCTGGCGGTGGCGGTGGAACTCGGTGTGAAGAACGGCACCATTGGTTTGATGGTCACCCTCACGTTGCTGGAGTCCAGCACCATGTCGATTCCCGCTGCCGTTTACGGTGTGCTTATGTTCCCCATTGGATTCCTGCTGGCAATGTATGGCCGGAAGGTGATTCCCAAAAGCAATGTGGCACATGCAGACGGGGAATCCTGATTCATGAAGTTTCTGAACGGTGTGACGTTACTGCTGGTTTATCAACTGACAGGCGAGATTCTGGTACGACTTCTCGGGCTGCCGATTCCCGGGCCGGTGCTTGGCATGATCATGCTGTTCGTTACCTTGATGATCCGAGGTAGTGCCCCGGATTCCCTGAGCGAGGCCTCCAGCGCGTTACTGAGCCATCTGTCACTGCTCTTCGTGCCTGCGGGCGTGGGGATGATGACGCATTTCGGGCGTATAGCGGATGAGTGGCTGCCGATCACCCTGGCTCTGTTTCTGAGCACGGTGATCACCATGGTTGCCACGGCGTTGATTATGCAACTGACGACGCGCTGGTTTGTCCGTTCCGTTTCAGAACAAGGTGGGCAGCATGAATGAACCGGGTTTGCGCGACATCTGGGTCTACCTGTCGGCGTCGCCACTGCTAGGGCTGACCATTACTCTGGTGGCCTACGGGCTGGCCTACCGGCTCTATCTGAAAACACATTCCAACCCGTTGGCCAATCCCGTCGTTACTTCGGTGGCGATGCTGATTCTCCTGTTGTTGGCAACGGGCACCTCATACAGCGATTACTTTGAGGGCGGTCAGTTCGTGCATTTTCTGCTGGGGCCGGCAACGGTGGCACTGGCGGTTCCTCTGTATCAGCAGTTTCGACGGCTCCGTCAACTCTGGTTGCCGGTCGCGATATCGTTGATCAGTGGGGTGGTTATTGCTGCTGGCAGTTCGGTGGGCCTGGCAAGGTTGTTGGGGGGTTCCCTGGAAATCCAGATGTCGCTGGCGCCTAAATCGGCAACGGCACCGGTGGCCATGGGTATTTCCGAGAAGATTGGTGGTTTGCCGTCGCTCACGGCGGTGCTGGTGGTGTTGACCGGAATTACCGGTGCGGTGCTGGGCACCAAACTGTTTGAATGGTTGCGCGTGAAAGATGACACCGCAAAAGGGATTGCCATGGGCGTGGCGGCCCATGGTATTGGTACCGCCCGGGCATTCCAGGTCAGTTCCCAGATGGGCGCGTTTTCAGGCCTGGCCATGGCGCTTTCGGCATTCGCCACGGCGCTGCTCGTGCCCTGGCTGGTGGACATGCTGGAAAACTGGTTGCCCATGTAAACGCGCAGTTCTTTCCGGGGTGCCGCTTTACACTCTTTTTATGTCTGTCTGGAATGGCTATGCTCAGCCAATCATTGGCACAACATCAGGGTCTTAACACCATGCAAACCAAGTTCTTGCTCGACGAAGAACAGATGCCCAGGTATTGGTACAACCTGCAGGCGGATTTCCCCGAACCCCTGCCGGCCGTCCTCCACCCGGGAACAAAGCAGCCGGTCGGTCCAACGGATCTGGAGCCATTGTTTCCTGCGTCGCTGATTGAACAGGAAATGACTACGGAACGGGAAGTGGAGATTCCGGAGCCCGTTCGCGATGTTTATCGGATGTGGCGGCCGGCGCCCATGTTTCGGGCGCATCGGCTGGAAAAAGCCCTGGGCACCCCGGCCAAGATCTTCTACAAGTACGAGGGTGGTAGTCCTGCGGGCAGTCACAAACCCAATTCCGCGATTCCTCAGGCCTTTTTTAACCGGGAGGCCGGTATTCGGCGTCTGACGACAGAAACTGGTGCTGGTCAGTGGGGGACCTCGCTGTCGTTTGCAGGCTCCCTGTTCGACATTGATGTGACCGTGTTCCAGGTTCGCGTGTCCTACAACCAGAAGCCCTATCGCCGTGCGGTGATGGAGACCTACGGGGCTAACTGCGTGGCTTCACCATCAGAAATGACGGAGTTTGGTCGTCGGGTGCTGGGGGAAAACCCCGGCCACACCGGCAGTCTCGGTATTGCGATTTCCGAGGCGGTGGAGCTGGCCGTTCAGGATCCGCACACCAAATATGCTCTGGGTTCCGTGCTGAACCATGTCCTGTTGCATCAGACCGTAATCGGCCTGGAGTCCATGAAACAGATGGAGATGGCCGATTGCTGGCCAGACGTGATCGTTGGGTGCACCGGTGGCGGCTCTAATTTCGCGGGTATTGCGTTCCCGTTCATGGGCCATGCGTTGAGAGGCGGGGAGAAGTCCCGGATTGTCGCGGTTGAACCTTCAGCGTGTCCGACGTTGACCCGGGGTAAATACGCCTATGACTACGGCGATACGGCACAAATGACACCACTCACCAAGATGCATACCCTGGGTTCAGGTTTTACACCGCCGGGGTTCCATGCTGGCGGCCTGCGCTATCACGGCATGGCTCCGATGGTGTCGCACGCCAAGGAGCTGGGACTGTTCGATGCTGTTTCCTACACTCAGCGCGAGTGCTTTGAGGCGGGTGTCCTGTTTGCGCGCAACGAAGGGATCGTACCGGCCCCTGAAGCCAATCATGCCGTGAAGGGTGCGATTGACGAGGCGTTGCGGTGCAAGCGCGAGGGCAAGGAGGAAGTAATCCTGTTCAACCTTTGTGGTCACGGGCATTTCGATATGGCGGCCTATACCTCGTATTTTGCCGGTGAACTGAGCGACCATGAGTACGGCGAGCAGGAGCTTGCTATGGCGTTGTCGGGGCTGCCCTCGGTCAGCGTCTGATTGAATTTGCCCCCGGTCAGGCACTGTGCCTGACCGGGTGGCGGCCTCCTGCTCACTTGTCCCTTTCGATCTTCAATGGCTCCAGGCTTCCGGTCCGGAACTTCAATTCCAGTTCCGCACCGTTTTCATCATCGCCTTCCACTTCAATATCGCCATTGCGGTTGACCTTTAGTTCCTCAATAGTGGCCATTCCCTGCTGCTGAGCGGCTTTCAGATAAGAGCGCACATCGTCCGCGCTCACACCGTAGATCTCGCCTTTGGCTTTGCGGCGCTGCTCCCGGTCGATGTCGCCGTTGCCGTTCAGGTCCAGTTCCACGAACCAGTCCTGGCCCATCCAGCCTTCGAGCTCGATTTCATTATCATGGTCGTCGTCAAATTCGATGCTCTGGAAGTGGCTGATACCGTAGTTGTTGCCAACCTGAAGCATGCGGTCCGCATCGTCAAAGCTGCCTTTGGCGAAGGCTGCGGGGGCTGCGACAAGGCCGCTGATCAGCGCGATGGTCAGAGTCTTTTTCATGGTGTTCTCCTTGCTTGTCTGTGTTTGAAAAACTGCCGGTTCTGCCCGGTTGGCTACCAGCTTGAGCCCAGATTAACGGGGCAGGGCTTTCAGCATCGTGATAGGCTCATTCATGATTCGTTCATCTGGCTTTTGTCACCATAAACACCATGACCAGACCTCGTTTACATTCATCGCTGTTACCCGCAGACCGGTTTTCACGCCGGGTGTTCCGGGTATTGATGCTGACTCTGTTTGCGGTGAGCGCGCTGCCGTTTGCCCAGGTGGCCTGTGCCGATGATGACGACGACTGGCGGCGCCTGCACCACGAGGTTGAGGCCGGCCGTATCAAACCCCTGAGCGAAATCCTGGACAGCCTTGGCCGCGACTGGCGCGGAGACGTGATCGATGTAGATATCGAGAAAGACGATGGTGAGATCCTCTACGAGATCGAGTTGTTGGGCCCGGAAGGCCAGGTGGTGGAGTTTGAGATCAATGCCCGGACCGGAGAGGTTCTGGAGATAGAGGGCAGGAATATCCAGGGCATGAAACGCTGATGAAAATTCTTCTGGTGGAAGACGATGCCGCGCTGGCACAAGGGCTGGCCGGTAGCTTGCGGGATGCCGGGCTGCTGGTGGAAGTCGCCGGGGAAGGCCGCACGGCCGACTTTCTGGTGAGCACCGAACGTTACGATGCGGTGGTGCTGGACCTGGGCTTGCCGGATGGCAATGGCACCCAGTGGCTGGCCGGTTGGCGGGAGCGGGGTATTGATCTGCCGGTGCTGATTCTGACCGCCCGGGAGCGCTGGTCCGATAAAGCCGCGGGGTTTTCGGCCGGTGCCGATGACTATGTCACCAAGCCCTTTGAAACCGCAGAAATCCTGTTCCGCCTGCGGGCCCTGGTGCGCCGGTCCCACGGCCACGCCCACCCGGTGATTACCGTGGGTGACATTGCTCTGGATACCCACGCGGGGCAGGTCACCCGCTCTGGTATGCCGGTTTCACTCACGGCCCAGGAGTTCAGGCTGTTATCGCATCTGATTCACGCCGCGCCCAGAATCGTGTCCCGCACCGAGTTGTCCGAACATGTCTATGACGGCGACCAGGAGCCGGATTCCAATGTTATCGATGTCCAGGTCAGCCGGTTGCGGCGCAAACTCGGCGCCCAGGCTATCGAGACCATCCGTGGCCAGGGCTATCGCATGAACGGCCACGGAGAACCATCCTGATGCTGACACGTCTGCGCCGCTGGCCGGTGGCGCTGCGGATGCTGGTGTCTGCTCTGGTATTGGTCCTGGTGGTGTTGCCGCTGGCCGGTACCGTATTGGCCTGGAACTTTCACCAGACGCTGAGCCAGTCCTTTGATGAGCGCCTGTTATCGTTCCTGAATGTGGTCATTGCCGGCATTGAGTCTGACCCTCAGACCGGTGAATTGACCCCCGGCCCGCAACTGGGCGATCCGCGCTTCGAGCGGGTGTATTCCGGCTGGTACTGGCAGGTGAACGACAACAGCGGGCGGGTGATCACCTCCCGGTCATTGTGGGATCAGCGACTGCCGCAGATCAGTGGCCGGGGGCCGGACTGGGCCCAGGCCCCGGGGCCACGTGGCCAGCTTCTTCGGATAGTGGAACGGGATGTTCAGTTGCCGGCGTTCGAGGGCTGGTTGTCGGTGTCTGTCGCGGCTGACCAGGGGGAGCTGGATGCCCAGGTTGCGCGCTTCAACCGATTGCTGGTGGTTTCGCTGACCACGCTCGGTACGCTGTTGCTGGTGATGATCGGGTTGCAGATCCGCTGGGGCCTGGCACCGCTTCGGCGCCTGGAGCGGGATCTCCGGGCCATGGAGTCCGGCCAGACCCGTTCACTGACCAGTGATCTGCCCGAAGAACTTGCGCGGCTCTCCGAGGCCATGAATCAGGTGCTTGAACGGGATCAGATACTGATTGAGCGTGGGCGCACGGCTGCGGGCAATCTGGCCCATGCCCTCAAAACGCCGGTGTCTGTGCTTACCACCCTGAGTGATCGTTTGCCGCCGGCACAGAAAACCGCTTTCCGTACAGAACTGAGCCGCATCGATGACGCCGTGCGCCATCATCTGGCCAGGGCTTCAGCGGCCGGACCGGCCGCCCTGGGGCGTGTGGATCTTGGTGAAACCCTGGAGCCGGTGCTGTCGGCACTCAATACTCTCGCGCAACGCCGTGGCGTTACCCTCGAAAGCGACCTGGGCGATACGGGCGCGGTTCGGCTTGAACAACAGGATTTACAGGAAATTGCGGGCAATCTGCTGGAAAATGCCATCAACTGGGCGGAAAGTCAGGTAACGTTTCGGGTTGAAGGCTTGCCGGATGGTCTGGCGCTGATGGTGGAGGATGACGGCCCTGGCCTGTCTGACGCCGATATCGAGCAGGCTCTGACACGGGGCACCCGGCTGGATGAAACCCGGTCCGGTTCCGGTCTGGGCCTGGCGATCGTCAAAGAGCTGGCTGAACTGTATGGCGGCACGCTGACCCTGGCCCGATCTCCCCTCGGAGGGTTACAGGCCAGTGTGCGCTTTCCATCTCACTCATCGTCCAAGGCCCGCGGCGGGCAGTGATGCTCCTCCACCAGCGTGCCTTCATCCACGCTTTCCAGGTGTACATCAAAGCCCCAGAGCCGATGTACGTGCCTCAGCACTTCATCAGTTTCGTTGCCCAGCGGCACCCGGTCTACCGGGATGTGTCGCAGGGTTAACGAACGATCACCGCGAATATCCACACTCCATACCTGAATGTTCGGCTCCCGGTAACTGAGGTTGTATTGGCGCGCCAGCTTTTCCCGCAGCGCACGATAACCGGGCTCATCGTGAATGGCGGTGACGGTGTAGTGGTCTTCCCGATCGTCGCTTTCGATGGCGAACAGCTTCAGGTCACGCATCACCTTCGGTGAGAGAAACTGCTGGATAAAGCTCTCGTCCTTGAAGTTGTGCATGGCGAAATGCAGGGTTTCCAGCCAGTCTGTACCGGCGATGTCCGGGAACCATTCCCGGTCCTCATCGGTAGGGTTTTCACAGATACGTCTAAGGTCGGTGAAGATGGAGAAACCCAGGGTGTAGGGGTTCAGGCCGGAATACCATGGGCTGTTGAACGGGGGCTGGTATACCACGGCGGAGTGGCTTTGCAGGAACTCCAGCATGAAGCCATCGTTCACCAGCCCCTTGTCGTACAACCGGTGCAACAACGTGTAGTGCCAGAACGTGGCCCAGCCCTCGTTCATCACCTGGGTCTGGCGCTGTGGATAGAAATACTGGGCCAGCTTGCGCACGATGCGTACCAGTTCCCGCTGCCAGGTTTCCAGCAACGGCGCGTTTTTCTCGATGAAGTACAACAGGTTTTCCTGAGGCTCCTCCGGGTATCGGGGCCTGCGGCGAACCGGGTCCCCGTCGTCCTCTGCTTTGGGGATGGTTCGCCACAGATCGTTGATGCGGCGTTGCTCGTATTCCTCCCGCTCCTTTTGCCGGCGGGCCTCCTCGGCGGCCGAAATCGGGGCAGGGCGCTTGTAGCGGTCTACACCGTAGTTCATCAGTGCGTGGCAGGAGTCGAGAATCTCTTCCACGGCATCCACGCCGTGTCGCTCCTCGCACTCCGACACATAATGCCGGGCAAACACCAGGTAATCGATGATGGCGCTGGCGTCTGTCCAGGTACGGAACAGATAATTGCCCTTGAAGAACGAGTTGTGGCCATAGCTGGCGTGGGCAATCACCAGGGCCTGCATGGGCAGGGTGTTCTCTTCCATCAGGTAGGCGATACAGGGATTGGAATTGATCACAATCTCATAGGCCAGCCCCATCTGGCCCCGCTGATAGCCCTTGGAGGTTTGCAGAAACTGCTTGCCGAAGGACCAGTGATGATAGCCCACTGGCATGCCGACGGAGCTGTAGGCATCCATCATCTGCTCGGCGGTAATCACTTCAACCTGGTTTGGGTAAGTGTCCAGTCCGAACTCGGCGGCGCATTTGGCAATTTCCTCGTCGTATTTCTGGATCAGTTCGAAGGTCCATTCCGAACTGGTGGAAATGGGCGTACCTGCCTTGGGTTGTTCGCTCTCCGGTGCGTTCGGGCGATCAATCAGGCTGCTCATGCCGCTTTCCTCTCGAACAACTGTCGGAAGACCGGGTAAATGTCTCCAGGATCGGCAATCTGCTGCATGGCAAAGCTCTGGGGAAACTGCTCCATGATCTTCTCGTATTCGTACCAGAGCATCTGGTGATCCTGGGGTGTGATTTCGATATAGGAGTAGTACTGAACCAGCGGCAGAATTCGCTCAGACAGCAGTTTGCCGCAGATGGGTGAGTCGTCGTTCCAGTTGTCGCCGTCGGATGCCTGGGCGGCGTAGATGTTCCATTCCGCTGGCGAGTATCGGGCTTCGACGATCCGGTGCATCAGTTTAAGGGCGCTGGAGACAATGGTGCCCCCGGTTTCCCGGCTGTAGAAGAACTCTTCTTCGTCCACTTCCTTGGCGCTGGTGTGGTGGCGGATAAACACCACTTCGATTTTCTTGTAGTTCTTCTTCAGGAACAGATACAGCAGGATAAAGAAGCGTTTGGCGATGTCCTTGTGCATCTGGGTCATGGAACCGGATACATCCATCAGGCAGAACATCACCGCACTGGTGGCGGGTTTGGGCTGCTTCAGGTGTTGCCTGTAGCGCAGGTCGATCTCGTCAATGAAGGGAATGCGTTTGACGTTGGCTTTCAGCCGCGCAATTTCCTCTTCCAGCACCTTGATCTGGTCTTCATGGCTGAAGGCCGGATCGAGATCATTCGGCGCGCTTTTCAGCGCCTCGAGCTGTTTTTCCAGGTCCCGGATCTTTTTCTTGCGCGCACCGCCCAGGCCCAGACGCCGGGCGTGGGCGCCCCGAAGGGAACGCACCACATCCAGCTTGGCGGGCACTCCCTGGGTGGTGAAGCCCGAGCGTACATAACTGAAGGCTTCGGTGTCCTTGAGTTTTTTCCGGGCCAGATTGGGCAGCTCCAGATCGTCGAACAGGAAGTCGAGAAACTCTTCCTGGGTAATCTGGAAGGCGAACTCATCCATGCCTTCTCCGTCCGGGCTGGCCTGGCCTTGCCCCTGGCCCTGGCCACCGCCGCTCTCGGGTTTGGGGATGGTGTCCCCGGCCACCCATTCCTGATTGCCGGGGTGCACCACCTCTCGCCGGCCACCGTGGCCATGGTGGAAGATAGGTTCGTCAATATCCCGGGTGGGAATGCTTACTTTCTCGCCCCGTTCGATATCGGTGATGGAGCGCTTCTGCACGGCATCCGACACCGCCTTCTTGATGTGGTGGCGGTAACGGCGCAGGAACCGTTCCCGGTTCACTGCGCTCTTGTTCTTGCCGTTCAGGCGCCGGTCAACAATGTGGGTCATACCCATGGTACTGCTCCCGCTGGCCGTTAATGGGATTTCCGGACGCGCAGGTACCACTCGGCAAGCAAGCGAACCTGTTTCTCCGTGTATCCACGGTCAACCATGCGTTCCACAAACTGTTTGTGCTTTTTCTGGTCTTCCTGGCTGGCCTTCGGATTGAAGGAAATCACCGGCAACAGGTCTTCGGTGTTCGAGAACATCTTCTTCTCGATCACGCTGCGCAGCTTCTCATAGCTGAGCCAGGACGGGTTCTTGCCACCGTTGTTGGCCCGGGCCCGCAGCACAAAGTTGACCACTTCGTTGCGGAAGTCCTTGGGGTTGGAAATGCCCGCCGGTTTCTCGATTTTCTCCAGCTCGTCGTTGATGGAGGAGCGGTCCAGAATCTCGCCGGTTTCCGGGTCCCGGAACTCCTGATCCTGAATCCAGAAGTCGGCATAGGTGACATAGCGGTCGAACAGGTTCTGGCCGTACTCGCTGTAGCTTTCCAGATACGCCGTCTGGATTTCCTTGCCGATAAACTGGACGTAGTGGGGCGCCAGGTATTCCTTGATGAAGCGCAGGTATTTTTCCTGCAACTCCGGCTGGAACTGTTCCTGTTCGATCTGCTTTTCCAGCACATAGAGCAGGTGCACCGGGTTGGCGGCAATCTCGGTGGTGTCGAAATTGAATACCTTTGACAGGATCTTGAAGGCAAAGCGGGTAGACAGACCGTCCATGCCTTCCATCACCCCGGCAGCATCCCGGTACTCCTGGATGGACTTGGCCTTGGGGTCGGTGTCCTTGATGCTCTGGCCGTCGTATACCTTCATTTTGGAGAAGATGCTGGAGTTTTCCGGCTCCTTGATCCGGGACAACACCGAGAACTGGGCCAGCATATCAAGAGTGTCAGGTGCGCAGGGCGCTCCGGACAGTGAGCTGTGCTTCAGCAGCTTGCGATAGATTTCAATTTCTTCAGTGACCCGCACACAGTAGGGCACCTTGACGATGTATACCCGGTCCAGGAAGGCTTCGTTGTGCTTGTTATTGCGGAAGGTCTGCCACTCGGATTCATTGGAGTGGGCCAGGATCACGCCGTCGAAGGGCACCGAGCCCATGCCCTCGGTGGTGTTGTAGTTGCCTTCCTGGGTGGCCGTCAACAGCGGATGCAGCACCTTGATGGGTGCCTTGAACATTTCCACAAACTCCATCAGCCCCTGGTTGGCTTTGCACAGGCCGCCGCTGAAGCTGTAGGCATCCGGATCATCCTGGGAATAGTCTTCCAGCATTCGGATGTTGACCTTGCCCACCAGGGCCGAGATGTCCTGGTTGTTGTCGTCGCCCGGCTCGGTCTTGGATACACCGATCTGGTCCAGCACCGAGGGGTAACGTTTAACCACCCGGAACTGGCTGATGTCGCCGCCAAACTCATGCAGGCGCTTGACTGCCCAGGGTGACATGATGTTTTTCAGGTAGCGGCCGGGAATGCCGTATTCCTCTTCCAGAATCGGGCCATCCTCGGCCGGGTCGAACAGGCCTAGCGGGCTTTCGTTTACCGGAGAGCCTTTGATGGCGTAGAAAGGGACCTTCTGCATCAGGGCCTTGAGTTTCTCGGCCAGGGAAGACTTACCGCCGCCAACGGGGCCGAGCAGGTAGAGAATCTGCTTCTTCTCCTCCAGACCCTGGGCTGCGTGGCGGAAGAACGAAACGATGTTTTCGACGGCATCTTCCATGCCGTAAAACTCGTCGAATTCCGGGTAACGCTTGATGACTTTGTTCGAGAAGATGCGTGACAGGCGGGGGTCACGGGAGGTATCGATCAGTTCTGGTTCGCCGATGGCAATCAACATCCGCTCCGCGGCGGTGGCGTATGCCGTTGGGTCCTTTTTGCAGATCTCCAGGTATTCCTCAAGGGAGTATTCCTCCTCCTGAGTCTGTTCATACCGGTCTTTGAAGTGCTGCAGAATGCTCATAGATGGCCCCTCGCTTACTCTTGCCTGTTATAAATTCACGCAATGTCCCCGTTGCTGTTTCGCCGCCTGTCCCGGCGGTGTGTCTGGTTAAGGAATGAATGGGATGGTGTTAAGCAGGTATACGTTATCCGGAGGTTTCCGGCCTGCTTAATCTGAGCTTAGTTCAGAGTTCGGAGGTTGGACAGTGAGCAGTCAAATTAGGTTCATTAAATTATGTTACGGGCGGTAAGCCAGACGGGACACAAGGGACTTACCGCCCATGATCGAAGGTTATTTCTTGACGAGGGTAAAAACACTCTCTGTGGCGCCGTTTCTCAGGCCCCGGCGTTTGGCAAACGGGTTGTCACGGGCCATGTCCCGTTTCAGCACCTGGTTGATCTCATAATCCTCACCGTAAAGCCTGAACACTTCGTCGTCGGTAACGTTGAACGGCGGGCCCTGCATTTCCGAACTGTCGTAATCCAGCGTGATCAGCAGGATTCTGGTGTCGTCCGGAATAATAGCGGTGAGATGATTGACATAGCTCTTGCGCATTTCCGGGGGCAGGGCGATCAGGGCAGCCCGGTCGTACACCAGGCGAATGTGTTTGAGGTCGTCCGGCACCAGCTGGAAATAATCCCCACACCAGATCTGCAGGTCGTCATGGCGGAAGGTGGTAAAGGGTTCACCCGGGTGAACGATGGCTTTCTCCTGCGCTTCCTCGAAAAAATCCTTGCAGGCAACCTCGCTTAACTCCACGCCGATAATCGGATGTCCGCGATCGTGCAGCCACCACATGTCATGGGCCTTGCCGCACAGGGGAACGAACACGGCGTCGGTGCCGTTGCCTGCCAGTTCGGGCCAGTGGTCATGCAGGTACTGATTAACCGTGCCTTCGTGGAAGCCGATTTGGTCTTTTGCCCAGCGTTCGTGCCAGAATTCGTGTTCCATGGGTAGCCTCCCGGAGATTGATCGTTTTCCTCAGTCTACCTTAATCTGTGGGGTCGATGAGTCAGGAGAAAAGTATGAAAGCCGTTTTTCTGGATGCCGAAACACTGGGCGAGGATGTGGATCTGAGCCCCATTGAAAACATCACTGGCGGACTGACCTGCCACCCGCGCACTAACCCCGAGCAGGTGATTCAAAGGATTCAGGGCTTTGATACGGTGCTGGTGAACAAGGTGGTGCTGAACGGCGAACATTTTGAAGCCTGCCCGGAACTGAAAACCATCGCGGTGGTGGCAACCGGTCTCAATAACATCGATCTGGAGGCGGCCAAGGCCCACGACATCAAGGTAATGAACGTTACCAATTATGGCCGTTCCACCGTGGCCCAGCACACCATGGCTCTCATCCTGGCACTGGCCACCCGGCTGCTGGATTACAACCGGGGTGCCCGCAACGGCCAGTGGGCCAAAAGCGATATGTTCTGCCTGATGGACTACCCGATTATGGAGCTGGAAGGCAAAACGCTGGGCATTGTCGGCTACGGCGATCTTGGCCAGGGTGTGGCGGAACGGGCAAAGGCGTTTGGCATGAACATCGTCCTCGGCTGCCGGCCCGGCCAAGAGCCTGGCGAGGTGGATGGCTACCCTCGAATTCCGTTGGATGAACTGTTGGTGCAGGCTGATGTGCTATCACTCCACTGCCTGCTGACAGAAGAAACCCGCAACATGATTGGCGCCCGGGAACTGGGTTTAATGAAGTCGTCGGCACTGCTGATCAACACCAGTAGAGGCGGCTTGGTTGATGAATCGGCTTTGGCTGACGCCTTGCGGAATGGCGATATTGCCGGTGCGGGCTTTGACGTGTTAACCGAAGAACCTCCTCGCAATGGTAACCCGCTGCTGGCAGACAATGTTCCCAATCTGATTCTGACCCCACACTCGGCCTGGGCGAGCCAAGAGGCGCGGCAGCGAATTGTGGAGATTACGGCGCGTAATCTGGCGTCGGTTACCTGAAGTCGGGTGAAGGAAGCCCACCGCCAGGAGGATTTGTCCGGGTGTACAACAAATACCCGGTTTCCGGGTTGTTTACTGACAGCTGCCTGATAAGCTTGAAGAAACACTGACAAGCAGGATGTTACGTGGCTTCCACCCAGATGAAAGAGCGGCTCCAGGCTGCTGAAGACTGGATACTGTCCAATTCCAACCCACCGCAGACCTGGCCCTGGACCTGGCTGTATAAATCCGGGCGCTCGGCTTATGCCCTGATCCGCGATGTGATCAGTGGTCAGCTGACACTGCACGCCATGAGCCTGGTTTACACCACGTTGCTCAGCATTGTGCCGTTGCTCGCCCTGAGCTTTTCCGTGCTGAAAGCGCTGGGTGTGCACCAGCGCATGGAGCCATTCCTGTACCAGTTCTTCCAGCCGATGGGCCCACAGGGTGTGGAGGTGGCTGAGCGAATCCTGGGCTTTGTCGATAATATGAAAGTCGGTGTGTTGGGCTCGGTGGGTCTGGCCTTGTTGGTGTACACCGTCATTTCCCTGGTTCAGAAAATCGAGCGCTCGTTCAACATGATCTGGCGGGTGCCGGAAATGCGCTCCATGGCGCAGCGTTTCAGTAACTATCTGAGCGTCATCATGGTCGGCCCCTTGTTGATGGTTTCGGCTATCGGGGTAACCGCCACCATATTCTCTTCAGAAATCGCTCAGAATCTTATGGCCATCGAGCCGTTTGGTTCGTTGATTGTCCTTGCCAGTCGATTTACACCATTTTTCCTGGTGGTGGGCGCGTTCACCTTTGTTTACATCTTTATCCCTAACACCCGGGTGAAGCTGCGCTACGCGTTTATCGCCGGGCTGGTGGCCGGCGTTTCCTGGCAGGCTGGCGGCATGCTGTTTGCCTCGTTCGTGGCCGGCTCGGCCAAGTATGCGGCCATCTACTCCGGTTTTGCGGTCGGTATCATTCTGCTGATCTGGACGTATCTGAACTGGATGATCCTGCTGCTTGGCGCCAGTCTGGCTTTCTATCTGCAAAACCCGGGGGCCGTAGCCAAGCGCCGGAATGTCCAGCTGGCGCCGGAATTGCAGGAGCGGGTAGGGCTTGCCCTGATGTGGATGGTGGCCAAGCCGTTCAGCCGCGGTGAACCGGCGCCTCAGCAGGAGTCTCTGGAGCAGCAGTTGCGGATTCCCGGCGAAGTCACCCGCAAGATCAGCGACAAGCTGATCCGCGCCGGATTGCTGAATCTGGCGGGGCGAGATGGCGATCAGCTGGTTCCAGGGCGAACACTGGATCTGATTACGGTCGGCAGTGTGCTGCGGGCTGTGCGCAAGGACGAAGACCGGGTGGTGGATCGTCTTCCAGCCGGTGCCATGCCGCGGGAGTTGATCGATCTTGCGCCCACCAGCGATGACGTCAGTTTTGCCAGCCTGCTGAATGCCGATATACCGCCCGGGGCGGACACTGTCAAAGCACCGGCGTCAGGTCCGAACCTGTGAACTTTTGCCTTCCTGGAGCATTCTGAGCAATACCGTACGTACCCTGCCCAGTTGCTCCGGGGACAGGTGCACAATGCGAATCAGATTCTCTTCTGACAGGTTTCTTTGGCGGGCATGGCGCAGCACCTCCCGGGTGCCCAGAAGCAGGCCGTCGGTCAGTGCCGAGTGCGCCTGCCGCGGCGCCGGCCGTTCTGCCGATAACAGCCAGGCATGGTATTTGGGAGGCAGAGTCCAGACATTCGCCAGTAGCTGACAAGTGGCCCACTGATAGCGGGCCAGGGCCAATCTCAGCAACGCCGGCTCCGGTTCACTGCCAGAGCCCCTGGTGCGGTAGATACGCCCCAGTTCCCTGCGAATGGTGATGTACGCCAATGCTGGCAGCAGGCCAACCATGAAGTGGGCGCTGGTGTCGTCCCGGTGAATCTTGGCAATCATTTCCGCCGCTCGGGCGCAGGTCAGGCCCCAGCGCCAGGATCGTTGGGCGAAAAGTGCCTCGCGGCTGTTTCGGGCCGCCATCATAGGCCGCATAACCGCCGCAGCAATCACGTTCCGGATGCCGTCCACACCCAGCACGAACACCGCCTGGTCAACGGATTCTATGACGTGTTCACTCGGGCGGAAGTAGGGGCTGTTGGCCACCTGCAGCAACTGGTCGGTCAGTGACGGGTCACTCAGAATGATGCGGGTAAGCTCTTTGCGTTCGGTGGCGTCATTGGACAGTGCTCGCATCAGCATGGGTAAGCTGCCAGGCTTCCTGGGCAGTTCTTCCATTTCGTTCATTTGCAGGCGCCGCTCGAGCTCGGCCAGTTCCCTTTCGCCACTATCTGTGCCGGCACGAAGTCGCGCGGGTTCCACATCAAGCAGCCAGGTGAACAGGTGGTCTTCCAGTTGGCCAACAATGTCGCCTTCATCGTTGCTATTGCCGGGCTGGCTGGTGCTGGAAGGATTAAAAAGCCGGGTTTCGGAGGCAGCCTGTGGGACGGATTGAGTGCTGTTGAACAGGCCTGATATCCAGGAAAAAAAGCCCGGCATCCCTTGCCTCCGCATAGCGTGTATAAAGAATGGACTGGTTATCTGGCCAGTATAGTAGCGTAATGCAACCCTGCACAGCCCTGACAACGATCAGAAAAAGGACTCGCCAAAGACAAAGACCAGTTGGCACACACCGGCCACCAGACCCAGGAAGGCGCCCACCAGGATCAGTTTGATCTCGTCTTCCTGGAAGCACGGGCGCAGCAGATCCTGGAATTCTTCCGAGGACAGGGCATTCATCCGCTCCACCATGATGGACTCCACCGCCCGGGCACGGTCTCGCTCGAACACGGGGTTGTTGAAGGAACTCTGGGATATCGCGATGGCTTTTTCGCCCACCTGGTTTTTCAGGGTGGCAAAACCCGTTGGGCCGAACGCCATCTGGGTCAGGGCCTTGCCCATGCCTGCGGTTTCATCCACCAGTGGTTTGATGTGTTTTTTCACCATGTTGCGGGCGCGGTCACCTTTGGGTCCTTCGAGGATGGCGTTGATGATGTTGCCCACGGTCAGTATCTCGTGGGTCACGATGTGACAGAAGGATTCCGCCACTTCTGGCTGGCGCTTGAGGAACAGGCCCTGGATGCGCAGAGGGCCGACCTTGTGTTCATGCAGGGGCCGGAAGATCACATTCAGCGCAATCCAGTTGGTGGCCCAGCCCACCAAGAGGCCAAACAGGGGTAGTACCCAGATGGCCGGGTACAGGTACCACACGCCCATCTGGATAATGCCGAACAGAAAGCCGAAGTAGAGGCCGGAATTGATGATGAAGCGGAACTCCACGTCACCGCACTCCAGAAATATCCGGTTGAGCAGCTTTTTATCCCGGGCCAGGCGCTCGATGACCATGCCTTTGATGTCGAGCAGGTCTTCAATGTTGTCGGAGATGTCTTCAACCAGGTTGTCGACCAGTTGCGGGGTGGATTTGCGTACCCGGTCATAGACCATTTTGCGGGCCGAGGCGGGCAGGTTTTCCCAGAAGGTGGGGTATTCCCGCAGCATGAGTTCGTCGACATATTCCTCGATGCGGGGGTCGACGGTGTAGATGATGTGGGCGGCCAGGACTTTTGGGTCGATCTGTTCGAAGATCTCCTGAACGGTACCGATTTTGGAAATGGTGGCATCCACGCTTTTGGCGGCCATTTTGCGGGCTTTGGAGGGAATAATGCCCTGCCAGCCCAGAATCGGTGGCTTGCCGATGAACTCCAGAGGGTAGAAGGTCATTTTGATGGCGAGCCAGTTGGTGCTCCAGCCGATGAGGGCGGCGATCACGGGGATGCTGAGGTATTGCCAAAATTCCGGATTGGTAAGTAGGTCTGTCATCCTGGACTCGCATGTTTATTTGTTTTACCGAAGCCTCGGTGATTTGCAGCTGGTTGCGGTAGGGCTTTCCAAAACACGCTGTTAATACGTCCATGTACGCTCCGCTCCGCCATCCATGGCTCCGCAGGGTTTTGGAAAGCCCTACCGCAACCAGCTGCTCAAGTGCCGGTGGTAGCTTCAGGCTTTTTTGTCAGACAAGAATAATGTTGATCGCCCCCGTGTCTGTCAATGACTGGGATGTCACGACGTGACGCCATGAATAGTCACCCGGCTGTCTCAGGCGCCGATATCCCCCCAGAGCCACTGGCACAGGGCGATGGCGGCAACCGGTGCGGTTTCGGTGCGCAGTACCCGGGGGCCGAGGGCAACGGGCAGAAAGCCGTTGTCCTCGGCCAGGGCGATTTCTTCGGCGGTCAGGCCGCCTTCGGGGCCGATCATCAGGGCGATGCTGGAGGGCTTTTCGAGGGTGTTCAGGGACTGTTCGGTGCGGTGGTGTAGTACAACGCGCAAGTCGCAGGCCTGGGCGTGTTCCAGCCACTGTTGCACGGTCATAACCGGCTGTACTTCAGGAACCCGGGCACGGCCGCACTGTTCGGCGGCGCTGATGGCAACCTGTTGCCAGTGGCGCAGGCGTTTGTCTTCCCGGTCGCCTTTGAGTTTGACCTCGCAGCGTTCGGTGGTCAGTGGCACGATTTCGCTCACGCCCATTTCCACGGCTTTCTGCACGGCGTAGTCCATTCGGTCACCCTTGGACAGGGTCTGTGCCAATATCACTCTGAGGGGGGATTCGGTTTCGTTTTCAGAGGCTTCGGTGACGTCCACCTGCACGTGCTTTTTTCCGGCTTCGGTAATGGTGGCGCGGTAGTCCTGGCCGTCCCCGTTGAAGAGCAGAAGTGCCTGGCCTGCCTGCATGCGTAGGACCCGGCCTACGTGGTTGGCGGCGTTGTCGTCCAGCTGGCACTGGCTGCCGACAGCCAGGGGGCTGTCGGTGAAGATACGCGGGATTCTCATGGCGGCGGTTCTCAGTCCTTGACCGCGATTTCGATGCCTTCGGTGGCCACCTGAGCCAGATGGCGAATCTGTTCTTCGGTGATCACGTAGGGCGGCATGAAGTACAGCACGTTACCTAGGGGGCGCAGGAGAGCCTGGCGGGTGAGTGAATGCTTATACACTCTGATGCCACGGCGTTCCTGCCAGGGGAACGGGGTTTTGCTGGCTTTGTCTTTAACCATTTCAATGGCCATGGTCATGCCGTGCTGGCGGATGTCGCCCACATTCGGGTGGTCGGCCAGGTGAGCCACGGATTCGCTCATGCACCGGGCCAGCTGGCGGTTGTTCTCTATGACGTTCTCGTCCCGGAAGATGTCGAGCGTGGCGAGGGCGACGGCGCAGCCAATGGGGTTGCCGGTGTAGCTGTGGCTGTGCAGGAAGGCGCGCATGGTTTCGTAGTCGTCGTAGAAAGCGTTGTAGACGTTCTCGGTGGTGAGCACCACAGACAGCGGCAGATAGCCGGCAGTCAGTCCTTTGGACAGGCACATGAAATCGGGGGTGATGCCGGATTGTTCGCAGGCGAACAGAGTACCGGTGCGGCCAAAGCCGACGGCAATTTCGTCCGCGATCAGGTGCACCCCGTAACGGTCGCAAGCTTCCCGCAGTTTGGTGTGGTAAATCGGGTGGTGCATGCGCATGCCACCGGCGCACTGGATCAACGGCTCCACCACCACAGCGCAGATTTCGTCGTGTTTCTCGGCCAGCAGTTTGTCCATGGCCTCGAACTGGCGCAGGGCGTACTCTTCATCGGTTTCGCCCGGCTCTTTGTTATACGCGTCTGGTGAGGGGGCGGTCAGCACTTCCATCAGCAGCGGCTGGTAGGTGTCCTTGTAAAGGGCCACGTCGCCCAGGGCCAGCGCGCCCAGGGTTTCGCCATGATAGCTGTTGCTGAGGTTAACGAAGTTCTTCTTGCCCGGTTTGCCGTGGTTTTTCCAGTAGTGGTAACTCATCTTCAGAGCGGCTTCGATGGCCGAGGAACCATTGTCGGCATAGAAACACTTGTTCAGGCCTTCCGGTGTTACCTCGATCAGCCGCTCTGACAGATTAACCACTGGCTCATGGCTGAAACCGGCCAGAATCACATGTTCGAGCTGGCCGATCTGTTCCTGAATGGCGGAGTTGATGCGCGGATTGGCGTGGCCGAACAGGTTAACCCACCAGGAGCTGACGGCGTCGATGTAGCGGTTGCCCTCAAAGTCCTCCAGCCAGACACCTTCGCCCCGTTTGATGGGGATCAGGGGCAGGGTTTCGTGGTCTTTCATCTGGGTGCACGGGTGCCACACGGATTTGAGATCCCGTGCGACCAGATCGGCATTGCGCATTGTAGTCTCCTGTCAGCTCCCGGGCCGTTTGTTCGGTTTGTTAAAATCCTCACATGATACTTGCCCGGGCCATCGCTTAACAGCGCCAGAATGTGAACCAATCGGTCTGGCTTGCTTGCCCGGTTTGCCTGCCCGCCCGGCCAATGTTGCCACGTCCGGCGACCGCAACAATAGGGGTAAGACAGGTTCGGAGGTAATCATGGAACTTAATCTGGAGCACCCCTACGAGCGGGGGCTTGATCAGGTGATCGAGCGTTTCTTCGATGAGGCGCACATACGTAACAAAAACGAGCAGTTGGGCGCCCGCAATCTCAGGGTGACCGAGCTGAAAAAGGACGAAATGTCGGCCAAACTGGTGATCGAGCGGGAAATGACCGCCTCGGCACCGGTGCCGGGTGTGCTTTCCGGTTTCCACCGGGAATGGAACCGGGTGCGGCAGGAAGAGCACTGGTTCCGCAAAGACGATGACGAGTGGCACTGCGAGTTTCGGGTGCGCATTGACGGCGTGCCGGCTAAGATCAAGGGCGCGATGCGGCTGTTGGGCAACGGCGACCGTTGTATCAACTACGTGAGCCTGTCGGTGCTGTGCGAGGTGCCGTTTCTGGGCCGGAAGATTGCGAAGTTTCTGGCGGATGACTCCCACGCCAAGATTGAACGTGAGTATGACGTCATCCGCCAGTTGCTTTGATTAAGCGTCACTGTTCCTTTCAGGCTGACGTTGCGTTCCCGCAACGTCAGCCTCTGACATCTTCTTGCTGATTAATCCCTTCTCCCACACTTCTCCTGAGCTCCATTTTTGTCAGGCAACGCCTGGCTATCGGCGTTGTCTATCACCGTGATTGCAATAATTATAACAAAACAATCTATGCTTATAACTTAAGGTATGGTTAAATGCTGGTCTACACACCGTTACCGCTCAATTTCCCGATTCCTCGATGAGCGGCATGAGGTCTGGGCGCCATCCCACACTGAGTCAGGAACAGCTGGATAATGTTTCCTGATCGTTGATTCGAAAGACAGGGAAGTTCGCACGCTTGTGGAGTTGAACCTGTGCAGAAATTCCAACCTGAATATCAACAGCCTCCCCTTAAAACTCATGACGTGGTCATTATCGGGGCCGGTGCTGGTGGCGTTGCCACGGCTGCCAGCCTTTTAAAGCGCCGGCCAGACCTCGATTTGGCGATCATTGATCCAAGTCAGACACATTATTACCAACCCGGCTGGACAATGGTTGGTGGCGGGGTGTTCTCCGCAGAAAGCACTGTTAGAGAGACGCAAACTATCCTTCCAAAGGGTTGCAAGTGGTACCGGGCAAAGGCCGAATTTATTGATGCAGAGCAGCAACGTGTGAACCTGTCCGACTCTCGCAGTCTTGGATTCCGGCGCCTTGTTGTTGCTCCGGGATTGTTTATGGACTGGGATAGTGTTGAAGGGCTAAAGGATAGTCTTGGTAAACATGGCGTCACCTCCAATTACTGTTATGAGCTCGCGCCTTATACCTGGTCTCTTATCGAAAAGCTCGAACAAGGCAAAGCGCTGTTTATCCAGCCTCCAATGCCTGTTAAGTGTGCAGGCGCCCCCCAGAAGGCTATGTATCTCGCGGCTGACGAGTGGTTGCGCAAAGGTGTTCTGAAAGATATCTCGGTCTCTTATCACTCGGCGGGCAAAGTCCTTTTTGGTGTAGAAGACTATGTTCCGGAATTGAAGAAATACATTGAGCGATATCAGATTAATCTATGCTTTGAAGAGAGACTTGTGGCTGTTGATGGAGCTGCTCAGATAGCGTGTTTCGAACAGAACCCTGATGGTGAAAAACGGATTGTTGAGCGCCCATTCGATATGCTTCATGTGGTGCCGAAACAGTACGCGCCGCCGTTTATTCAAGAGTCTGGCCTGGCTAATGAAGAAGGATGGTTGGATCTGAATCCGGAGACCCTCCAGCATAGGCGCTACCCGAGTATTTATGGGCTGGGTGATGCGAGTGGAACCCCGAATGCCAAGACGATGGCGGCAGTCAGAAAGCAGGCCCCGGTTGTGGCACAGAATATCGTGGACTCTTTGAAGGACAGGGAGTTGAGTGCAGCCTATCTTGGGTATGGATCGTGTCCTCTGACCGTGGAGCGGGGAAAGATCGTTCTCGCGGAGTTTGGCTACGGAGGCAAACTCCAGCCCAGTTTTCCGCGCTGGCTAAACGATGGTACGAAAGCAACACGGATGGCCTGGTTGCTTAAAGCCAAGCAGCTTCCCTGGCTTTATTGGAATGGGATGTTAAAAGGGCGGGAATGGATGGCTGCTCCAGCACCCCGTGATGCGGGATGACGAGGCGTAATATCATGACCGACCGATTGGCCCGTTTTCTGCCGATACTGAACTGGACAAAGGACTATCGGTCCGACACTTTCGTCAGTGACCTGCTAGCGGCGGTTATCGTGACTCTGATGTTAGTGCCTCAGGCACTGGCCTATGCATTGCTGGCGGGTCTTCCGCCAGAAGTGGGGCTATATGCGAGCATGATCCCGTTGGTTGTTTACGCATTATTCGGAACCAGTGCCACGCTTGCTGTCGGGCCAGTGGCCGTTGCTTCGCTGATGACCGCCTCCGCGCTCGGTGGCATCGCTGAAGCGGGTACCCCTGAGTATGTCGGTGCCGCGCTGGTGCTGGCGTCGCTTTCTGGCCTGATGCTGTTCGCTATGGGCCTCTTGCGGCTTGGCTTCCTGGCAAACTTTCTGAGTCATCCGGTGATATCCGGGTTTGTAACCGCATCGGGCATTCTCATCGCTGGCAGTCAACTTGGTCATATCCTGGGTATACAGGGCGGCGGCCATAATCTTATGGAAATGGTCAATGGACTATTGCACCAGATGGGCGGGATTAATCTGCCGACTGTGATCATCGGTGGGGGAGCGCTGGTCTTTCTGTATTGGTGTCGCAAATTCCTCAAACAGGGTCTGACTGCCATCGGACTGTCCGAGCGGCTGGCGGATCTGACAACCAAGGCGGCACCGGTTACTGCAGTTATCGTCACCACAGCGGTTGCCTGGTATTTCGATCTTGGCGCTGCGGGGGTAAACCTGGTGGGAGAAGTGCCCAGCGGTCTTCCCGATATCAGCCTGCCATCAATGGATCCGGGTATCTGGGCGACTCTGGTGCCTGCCGCCATCCTGATCAGTCTGGTAGGGTTTGTAGAGTCTGTTTCGGTAGCACAGACCCTTGCAGCCAAGAGGCGTCAGCGGATTGATCCCGATTCCGAGTTAATTGCCCTGGGTCTGGCTAACGTGGCCGCTGGCGTCAGCGGTGGTTCGCCGGTTTCCGGAGGGTTCTCAAGATCTGTGGTCAATTTCGAGGCGGGTGCCCAGACACCAATCGCCGGTGCGCTTACCGCGGTCGGTATCGCCGTGGCGACGCTTACCCTGACTGGACTGCTCGCATTCCTGCCCAAGGCGACCCTGGCGGCGACCATCATCATTGCCGTGAGCACGCTGATTGACCTGCCGGCTATCAAGCGGACTCTGGCTTACTCGAAGGCGGACGGAGCGGCCATGTTGGCCACGATCATCCTGACCCTGGTTCATGGGGTCGAGGCCGGCATTATTGTGGGAGTTGCGCTGTCGATCGGGCTGTACCTGTATCGTACCAGCCGACCTCACAGTGCGGTGGTGGGACGGATACCGGGTACAGAACACTTCCGGAACGTGCAGCGCCACAGGGTGGAAATCGACGACAGCACTGTTGTTCTGCGAGTAGACGAGAGTCTGTATTTCGCCAACGCCCGTTATCTCGAGGAAACGGTTCTGGAACTGGTGTCCGACAACCCGGAAATGAAAAACCTGGTTTTGGCCTGTCAGGCGGTCAATGAAATTGATGCTTCTGCGCTCGAAAGCCTGGAAGCGATCAATAGCCGTCTGGAAGATGCGGGTATCAGTTTGCATCTATCCGAGGTGAAAGGGCCGGTTATGGATCGACTGAAGCGGACCCATTTCTGTGAGGATCTGACCGGCCAGATTTTTTTCAGTACGTACGACGCATGGAAGGCGCTCGCAAAAAAGCCAACTATTCTTTTTAAACCTAACTGACGATCCTGCTGGAGGTTCCCATGGAACTCGATCCTCTCCTGCTATCGCGAATCCAGTTCGCGTTCGTGGTGTCATTTCACGCCATCTTTCCGGTGTTTACCATCGGTCTGGCCTCCTACATTGCCGTGTTGGAAGGCCTGGGCTTCAAGACCGGTAATCCGGTGTGGCTGAAGCTCTCCACCTTCTGGACCAAGGTCTTTGCCGTGGTGTTCGGCATGGGCGTGGTCTCGGGCATCGTGATGTCGTTCCAGTTCGGTACCAACTGGAGCAACTTCTCCCAGGCCACGGCCAACTTCCTCGGGCCGGTATTGAGCTATGAGGTGATTACAGCGTTCTTCCTGGAAGCGGCGTTCCTGGGCGTGCTGCTGTTCGGCCGTAACAAGGTCCCGGCCGGCGTGCACCTGTTTGCCGCCATCATGGTGGCCACCGGCACCTTCATTTCCTCCTTCTGGATTCTCGCCGCCAATAGCTGGATGCAGACCCCGGCCGGCTTCGAGCTGATTGACGGAGTGTTTCACGTCACCTCCTGGAGCGAGGCGATCTTCAACCCCTCCTTCCAGTACCGGTTCATGCACATGGGCCTGGCCTCGTTCTTGACCGGCAGCTTCGTGGTGGCCGGGGTTAGTGCCTGGTATCTGCTCCGGGGCCGGGAAGTGGAAGCCAACCGCAAGGCGCTGTCCATGTGCCTGTGGCTGATCCTGTTCATTGCACCGGCCCAGCTGGTGGTGGGTGACTTCCACGGCCTGAACACCCTGGAGCACCAGCCCACCAAGGTGGCAGCGATGGAAGGCAACTGGGAGACTTCGTCCAACGTACCGTTGCTACTGTTTGCCATTCCGGACCAGGAAGCCCAGACCAACCATTTCGAGATCGGCATTCCCAGTATGGCCAGCCTCATACTGACTCACGAGTGGGACGGGGTGGTGCCGGGCTTGAAGGACGTTCCGCGTGAGGAACAGCCACCGGTGGCCATTGTGTTCTGGTCGTTCCGGATCATGGTGGGCATCGGTACCCTGATGATTATTGTGGGCCTGACCGGCCTGGCGCTGCGTCGCGGTGGCCGCTACTTCCAGTCCACCTGGTTCTTGCAGGTACTGCGGGTGATGAGCATTGCCCCTTTCGTTGCGGTACTGACCGGCTGGTTTGTGACCGAGGTTGGCCGCGCCCCGTGGCTGGTGTACGGCATCATGGACCAGGCCTCGTCGGTGACGCCGTCACTGACCGGCGGCATGGCGCTGTTTACCCTGATTGGTTACATCGTGGTCTACGCGGCGGTGTTTTCCGCGGGTGTCTACTATTTGATGCGGGTGCTCTACGTGGGGCTCGAAGACCAGCATGACGAGGAAGAGCACGAGGCGGAGCGTCCGGCCCGTCCGCTTTCCGCCGCCCACGTACCGTTCGAATACGGCGAAGAAAAACCAACCAACGCGGCCAAGCAGGGAGGTCACTGACTATGGAACTGTTTGATCTGCCCCTGATCTGGGCATTCATTATCGGCTTCGGCATCATCATGTATGTGCTGATGGATGGCTTTGACCTCGGGGTTGGTATCCTCTTCCCGTTCGCTCCCAGCGAGGGCGACCGGGACACCATGATGAACTCCGTGGCTCCGGTGTGGGATGGCAACGAGACCTGGCTGGTGCTCGGCGGGGCCGGCCTGCTGGCCGCTTTCCCGATGGTTTACACCATTTTCCTGCCGGCGCTGTATATCGGCGTTTTCCTGTTGCTGGCCGGTCTGATATTCAGGGGAGTGGCCTTTGAATTCAGATTCAAGGCCCGAACCTCCAGGTATTTGTGGAACTGGGCCTTCGCTGGCGGTTCTACCATCGCCTCTTTCGCCCAAGGCGCGGTCGTTGGGGCCTACATCCAGGGTTTCAACACGGTTGACGGCGTATACGTTGGTGGCGCCCTGGACTGGCTGACTCCGTTTACCGTGCTCACGGGCCTGGGCATGCTCGCCGGTTACTCACTGCTGGGTTCCACCTGGCTGATCATGAAAACTGAGGGCCGGCTGCAAGAGTGGGCTTACCGGATGACCTTACCGCTACTGGCTATCGTTCTGATTATTTTCGGCGTCATCAGCGTCTGGACCCCATTCGTGGATGACATGGTACGAGAGCGCTGGTTCTCGAATCTGAGTGTAATCTGGATCTTGCCAGTGCTGACCTTGTTGTGTGCGTTTCAGATTTTCCGATCCGTGCGTCGCCGCGTTGAGGGAATGCCATTTGTGGCCACGATGGGGTTGTTTATTACTACTTACCTTGGCCTGGTGGTCAGCCGCTGGCCGTATGTGGTGCCGCCAGAATACACGCTTTGGGATGCGGCCTCCGCCTATGGCTCGCAGATGTTCCTATTGCTGGGTACCTTATTGGTGGTGCCTATCGTGATCACTTATACCGCGTGGACCTATTGGGTTTTCCGCGGGAAAGTGCGAGCCGGTGAGGGTTACCACTGATGAAAAAAGCCGCCTTCGGAATCGGAGGCGGCTTTTTCAATTAGATTTTGGTTTGTTGAATGGCTGATCAATCGAAATCGGGTAACTCTGGTTTCACTACGGGCTTGCCAGCTTCCTGCCATGCCTCGATCCCTCCGGAAATGGACTGTACGTGAATGTAACCCATTTCTTTCATGGCCCTGGCCGAAAGCGCGGAACGGCCACTGTTCTTGCAGTAGATCACCATGTTCAACCCGCGATCCTCCAGGGCTGGATCATTGGTTAGCTTGAACTCCAGAATGCCTCTGGGGATGTTAACCGCACCGGGAATGTGGCCTGCGTGGTATTCGTCAGCTTCTCGGACATCGATGAGCATGTCCGCCTGCTTAATCAGTTCATCTGCCTGATCCAATGGAACTTCACGAATCTCTTGTTTGGCATCAGCGACTAGGTCGTGAACACTTTTCATTTTCCACCTCTTGATAAAAAAGCCGCCAGCACCAGGGTGATAGCGGCCAGACATAC
>NZ_AXBW01000002.1:0-59951 GCF_000475355.1 Marinobacter sp. C1S70
CAGATTCACTATGCCACTACAGAACAGAATGAACTGGCGGACCCAGTAGAGATAGGTTTTCTCTGTTCGATAGCTGTACTGCTTCGTCCTGATTTCTGTGCGAACCGATTGCAGAAACGGTGATTTTGACACAGTCGCCCCTCCGTGGCTGAGTGCTGTATATGTATACAGTTATAATGAAAAAGCCTCGGGAATGCCAAAAATTCTGCGGTTTGATTTGCATAAGACCGCACACTTTTCACAGAGCACCCTAGTAGCCCATTGATTTAGAGACGGAAATTTTTGGCCTTTTGGATTTCACTTGCAGAAACGTGCAACAATAACTTGCTTGCAAACTTTTCACAGAAGCAAGACAGGAAAAGCGCTTGGGAGCCGGATGGTAAGGGTTTGAAAAGTCGAGATTATCCGGGCCGTGACTCAGTTTTGGACGGGGTGGTGGCGTTGCGGTTTAATAAGAATTCAAACCAATAAGCTGTTATACGGCGGTGTAAATGCAAGACACAAAGGATGCATCATGAGGTTGCAAGACGTTCAGGTCGGTATGGAAGTAATTATCGACAAGCCGAGCAGTCCTAACGATGGTATGAGTGCCGTGGTACTTTCGATTTATTCCGAGGTATCCAACACCGTAAATATCCGACTCCGCGTCGAGGAAACAGCTGACGTGATTACTCGCTTTCAGCCAGATGAGCTTCAGTAGCTCAACTCAGAGATACGCATAACGAAGCGCTGCAGCTGACCGCCCAAAGCGCTGCTGCGCTTCGGGTTCCCTACGCGGACTTCATCCGCTCCGGCGGCAACTGAGCTTGGGCGTTAAATGGCAAACATGAATTTCGACACTATCAAACAAACTCTGAAGTTTTGGCTAGATGAGGGCTTCCTCGAAGGTGAACTCTCAGTAGAACCAGAGTGGTATGTCTTGTGGCGTCCAGAAGAACTGGAAGAGTTCAATCGTGATTATCAGCTCGCAGAGTATGCTCCTGGCTTCTTAACCTTCGGTGGCAATGGTGGCGGTGAGCTTCTGGTTGTAAATGAATCATGCGAAGTGTTCTACATGCCGTGTATAGGCATGGCGCCAGATGCAGCAATTAAAATTGCAAACAGCCTTCAAGAATTCAAAGGCTACATGCAGCAATGAACAAGCCATGTAACAAGGCCAAGCAGCATCGCGCACTACATGCGCTGGACCTCGCTACACTCGGCCGCTGTTGGCGGCGTTAAAAGGCAAAGGAGTTCGCATGGCTTATTGGGTTAACCATCTGATGGGAAACGCAGAGCAGAATTTCCCACTTGATTCATTGCCAAATCTGTATGACGAGCTTGCCACAGCGGATGGCGAGCATACCGATGTGTCTCTTACCCATGAATCCGAATGGTGCCTGTCAGCTCTTTCTTCGGGGTTGGTCGTGTGGGAGAACGTGGCAGGAGATGGTGAGCCAAAGCACATGGCTGGAGTCTCAAAAGAGAAAGTCATAGCTCTCTGGAGCCTTTTGGCGCGCGGGAATTTATCTGAAATAGATCAAGAGCGCTGGATTCCAGGCTATGGCGCCTAGAGCTTTTAACCAGGCGGTCAACCGGACCGCTTTTCCGCTGGCGCTCCAAAGCGGCCGGTTACCTTCGCGTTAAATTCACAAACCTCATGCCCGAACCGCATGGGGAGTTGGCTTTAAAACCATAAAAAGGGAGAAAAATGAAAGGATTATTTCGGATCGCGCTGTTCTCATTCGCGCTTTTTCTTTACGGGTGTGATAGTTCCGGTAGTGGTTCTGGCCAACAGGCTATTCCAGATGAGGTGTTTTCGGAACAGTCACCGCTAGCGTTCGCGCAAGCTTACGTGAAGTACGTTCAAGATGGCGCGAGCAAGGACATTTATGGTCAGTTTTTGCATTCGGATGCGCGCGAGAAACTGGATTCCGGCTCTGCAATGATGGACTTCATGTATCAAAGCGCGCCAAGAGAAAATGCGGAAATCGCCGAGCGGGGCGTATTGAACGAGGGGGCCGAAATCTCGGAGCGCGAAGGCGGCGAGGAAGTTTTTATACGGTTTTATTTTGACGAAGAAATTGATTTCGCATCCGTATATCCGCACTCGCCCTTTGCGGACGAGGGGTATGTCATTAAGAGTGGTCAAATCAACATGCGAAGGGATGGTGATCGATGGGGAGTTATTGGCCATTCTCTTGACGGAGAGTAGTGGATTGAGACTAAGCCCATGTTCGGAAAAGAATTTAACCAGTGCAGGCACGGCGACGCCCATTACATTGCGCCTTCGGCTCCATTTCATGGGCGCGCATGCTGCAAGCGTTATGTGTTCAAGGATGATTCTAGATGGTGAAGTTTTGTCCGGACTGTGGAAAAGAACTCAGAGAAGTTAAAGTGCCCAGCTACGCTTGGGTGCGGTGTTTCGAGTGCGCCGCAGAGTGCGGTACGGTCTATATTCAAGTTGTTGATGTTCGGAATACATATCCACTGGTCGCTACTTTTCCAAAAATCCCGCAGCTTTTAAATGAGTTGCCCATGGAAAAGATTGAGAAAGCGGCAAGTCTAATAAATCGGATCGATTACAAAACTGTGTCAGTCGTCGAATTTGAGAATGAGCTGCTCAGCACATAACTAACGCAGGCACGGCGACGCCTACTACATTGCGCCTTCGGCTCCATTCCGTAGGCACGCATGCTGCAAGCGTTATGTTTCTCTCAGAGCAGGCTCAAGTCCAAGGTGATCGACAAAAGGGATAAAGTCGCGATCTAGAAACAGCAGTGGTAGCTCTTTCTCTATGCAGAAGGTCGCGATGATGACGTCGGCAGTTTTTCGGATTGTGATGCCCTTTTTGCGGAGTGCCCGATAATTGTCCGCGCAAACAAGTGCCATGTCTTTGCCAAACATTTCATACTGTTCCAGCGAGAGCAGGCTCTGTTTGGTCTGACGATAGTGTTTGTCGTTGCGGATGCCTTGCAGGATTTCCAGAAATATGAGGTCGCCGATAGCGACGGATCCTTGGACTATTGAGGCATCCAACAGGTCAGTCTGCGGGTTCTTGACTCCGTTGAAATAGTCGATCCAGACGCTGGTATCCACCAGTATCATCCGGCGCTCCGCATTTCATCCAGGTCGCCTTCCCACTTAATTTTGCCACGCAGCTTTCGAATTTCCTGCTGCTTGCTAAGCTGGACCAGAAGTTTCAGGCCTTGCTCAACGGCCTCTTTTTTGGTTTCGTAGCCGGAAGCTTTGAGGGCTTCGGCCATCAGTTGGTCGTCAATGACGATGTTCGTTCTCATATGGCACCTATGTGTATAAATATCTAGCTCTATACACAATCTAGCACTTTGGGGAAAACATAACAATCGGCTGCACAGCGACCGATTTTCCGCCGCTACACGGCTCCAAACCGGCGCGTGAGCCGGGCGTTACCCCTAGTCTGAATATTCGCTTCGCGAACGTCCACATCCCCGGCAAGACTCAACAAAAGCGAACACTCCCCCCGCTGCAATATGAGCCAATTTCCCACTGCTCTGAAAAACCTACGCCCAGTCTGTCTCGATATCAATAATTTGAGCCACACCCCAGATGTCGGCCATGAAATCGCAGATGCTGCTCGATAAAGCTCGAGATAAAGAAGTAGCTGTGGTCGTAGCCCTCCCGGAAATTGAGCTCCAGCGGGTAATTGCTGGTGCTGGCTGCGGCCGCAAGCGCCTCTGGCCGAAGTTGATCAGTCAGAAAGTTATCCGCGTCCCCCTGGTCGACCAGTGCCGGTACGAACTGTGTTGCATCCCGCATCAGCAGGCTGGCGTCGTATTCGGCCCAACGCGAGCTGTCTTTGCCCAGGTAGGCAGTAAAGGCCTTTTTGCCCCATGGGCAGTTTACCGGGTTGCTGATCGGGCTGAAGGCCGACACGGACTGGTACCGCGCCGGGTTGCGCAGAGCCAGAACCAGGGCGCCATGACCACCCATTGAATGGCCCGCAATCGAGCGTTGATTCGTTACCGGGAAAACAGATTCGATCAGTGCAGGCAGCTCATTGAGAGCATAGTCGTACATGCGGTAGTGGGGATGCCATGGGCTTTCGGTCGCGTTTACATAGAAGCCCGCCCCCTGGCCAAGATCGTAGCTTTCATCGTCGGCAACGTGATCGCCCCGGGGGCTGGTATCCGGTGCCACGATGGCCATGCCCAGTTCTGCAGCCGCGCGATGGGCGCCGGCTTTCTGCATGAAGTTTTCGTCTGTGCAGGTGAGGCCGGAAAGCCAGTAAAGCACCGGCACTTTCTGTCCGTTGGCAACCTGCGGTGGCAGGTAGATGGCGAAGCGCATAGCGCAGCCAAGGCTTTCGGACGGATGGCTGTACTGTTTGTGCCAGCCACCAAAACTTTTGTTACTGCTCAGGTTTTCAAGGGTCATTGGACACTCCGTTGCGGGGCGGCCCGCCGAAGTGGCGGGCCGCCCTCACCATCACTTGTCGAAATGGATAACGCTGCGAATGCTCTTGCCTTCGTGCATCAACTCAAAGGCTTCGTTGATGTCATCGAGGCCCATGGTGTGGGTGATGAAATCATTCAGCTTGAACTCCCCTTGCATGTAGCGTTCAACAATGCCGGGTAGCTCGGAACGGCCTTTGACCCCGCCGAAGGCGGATCCTCTCCAGACGCGACCGGTAACGAGCTGGAACGGGCGGGTGGAAATTTCCTGGCCTGCCCCGGCAACGCCAATAATGACCGACTCGCCCCATCCCTTGTGGCAACATTCCAGTGCGGACCGCATGACATCCACGTTGCCGATGCATTCGAAGGAATAATCCACGCCACCGTCAGTCAGTTCAACGATCACTTCCTGAATCGGCTTGTCATAGTCTTTGGGATTGATGCAGTCGGTTGCGCCAAGCTGTTGTGCCAGGTCGAATTTGCTGTCATTGATATCGATGGCAATGATTCGGCTCGCCTTGGCCATGGTCGCGCCAATAATCGCGGAGAGGCCGATGCCGCCGAGCCCGAAGATGGCCACTGTAGCGCCTTCTTCCACTTTGGCGGTGTTCATGACCGCGCCCATGCCGGTGGTTACGCCGCAGCCCAGCAGGCACACTTCTTCCAGCGGGGCTTCCTTGTTGACCTTTGCCAGCGAAATCTCCGGCAGAACGGTGTACTCGGAGAAGGTCGAGCAGCCCATGTAGTGATAGATGGGCTGGCCGTCCTTGTAGAAGCGGCTGGTGCCATCGGGCATCAGCCCCTTGCCCTGGGTTTCGCGGATTTTCCCGCACAGGTTGGTTTTGCCGGACAGGCAGAATTTGCACTCGCCACATTCGGGGGTATACAGGGGAATAACGTGATCGCCGACGGCAACGCTGGTAACGCCTTCACCAATCGCCTCTACAATGCCGCCGCCTTCATGGCCAAGGATGGCTGGAAAGTTGCCCTCGGGATCCTCACCCGAGAGGGTAAACGCATCGGTGTGGCATACACCGGTTGCGATCACTTTTATCCTTACTTCCCCTGCTTTCGGGGGCATCACGTCCACCTCTTCAACCGACAGTGGCTGACCGGGGCCCCAGGCAATTGCTGCTTTTGATTTGATCATCTCAGCCATAATGTTCTCCATTGGTCATTCAGGAAGGGCGGGACGCCCAAACGAAGGCCATATTGTATTTGTGGCCCTCTGATTGATAATCGCTGTTTTTATCAAATCACCTTTACGTGTGTGCAATAATCGGGTGGTGCAAAGCAAAAAGGGAAAACCATGTATCGCTGGGAAGGGGTAAACGAGTTTGTGGCGGTTGCTGAAACCGAGAGTTTCACGCGTGCCGCGAAGCGACTGGACGTGTCGACGGCACAGGTCAGCCGCCAGGTCAGTGCCCTGGAGGCCCGTTTAGCCACCCGGTTGTTCTACCGCACCACACGCCGGGTGTCGGTAACCGAGGCCGGACAGATCTTTTACCAGCACTGCCGGCAGGTACTAGACGCCCTGGAGCAGGCGGAACGCTCTATTACCAACATGCAGCTGGTCCCGCGAGGAAGACTAAGGCTGACTGCCCCGGTGACCTATGGAGAGAAATCCATTGCGCCGCTGGTCAATGACTTCGTTTTGCGATACCCCGAACTCGACGTGGACATGAAGCTTACCAACCAGACACTGGATCTGGTCGCTGAGGGGTACGATCTTGCCGTGCGCATGGGAAAGCTGCAGGATTCGACCTTGATGGCCCGGCGTCTCGCATCCCGAACCCTATACGTGTGTGCCTCGCCGGATTATCTCGCCACGCATGGCACGCCCCACTCGTTGTCCGAACTGGCGAACCACAACTGCCTGCTGGGAAACCTGGATTACTGGCGCTTCCAGGAATTGGGCCAGCCGCGCAACGTGCGGGTAACGGGGAACATCCGTTGCGACAGTGGCAGGGCCCTGCTTGATGCCGCCCTCAAGGGGATTGGCATTGTTCAGCTACCGGATTACTACGTTCAGAGCGCACTGGATTCCAGGCTGTTGATTCCGGTGCTGACTCATTACCAGGAAGACGATGACGGTATCTGGGCGGTGTATCCCCATAACCGTCATCTGTCGCCGAAGATAAGGCTGCTGCTGGATTTTCTTTCGGAATCCCTGAAACCTGGCGGTTCTCCGCTAGACGCAGCAAACGTGGATTATTAGGCAATGAACCGATGGGGTTGTGTATTGAAAGAACGGCGCTTTGCGACCGTAGCTCCCGTCTGAACCTCCGCAAGCCAGCCTGAATTGCCAAGGGTGTCAGTAGCACCGACCAAGCTGTAGGCCACACCTCAGCGCCAACGGTCGGCCAAACTGTGGGTTCAAGAACACTTTTGTTATACTCGCCGGATTCGACAATAAACCGGGTCATGGAATGGGCCGAACACGATGATGACCAAAAAGGATCTTCCCCTCCGTCAGTTGCTGAAGCTGCGCAATTCCTGGATAGCCTGGGTGGTATTCCTGGTGTCTGTGGTTGCGACGGTATTGCTTTGGCAGGTCTCCATCCGGCTGGTTGAAGATCGCACCGAGGCCCGATTCCGCACTCAGTCCCTGCAGCTTAAAACCGCGATTGAAGAACGCTTGCTCAATTACGAACAGGTTCTTGCCGGCAGTGCCGGTCTGTTTGCTGTCACCGGTAAAGTCACACGCGATCAGTGGAAAGAGTACGTCGACAACGTCGATATCAATCGTTATTACCCTGGCATTGAGGGTATCGGCTACGTGGAGCGTATTGGTGTCCGCGAAATGGCCGATCACATTGCCTCGGTTCGGGCGGAGGGGCTTTACAATTATCTGGTCAAGCCGCTGGGTACCGGGCCCTACTACTATCCCATGGTTTATCTGGAGCCGGGCACCGAGCGTAATCGCAAGGCGCTGGGTTATGACGCTTTCAGTGACCCCATCCACCGCACCGCCATGGAGCAGGCCCGGGATGACGCTATCCCGACGGTCACCGGCAAGGTTGTGCTGGTGCAGGAGTCGGTTGCCGAGGACCAGGCCGGTTTTCTGATGTACTACCCGGTGTTCCAGGGCGGCGAGATTCCGGAGATCCGGGCCGAGCGCCGCATGATGCTGGCCGGGTACGTGTTCAGTGCCTTCCGGATGAACAACCTGATCGACGGTATTGTTGGCCTGATATCGCCATTTCTGGATGTGCGCATTTACGACAGCGGGGTGGTGGCACGAGATACCCTGATGTATGGCTCCAATCTCGGTTCGCTGGACAACGAATTCAGCTTTGAAATGAGCCAGACCATCAGACACGGTGGCCGGGAATGGCTGCTGCAGACCCGTTCCACGCCGGCGTTTGATTATCTCGCCGCCGATCCACGGCCTCCTATTGTTCTCGGCTCTGGCCTGGCCATCAGTTTGCTGCTCTGGCTGTTCGTGCTGGCCCTGATTCGTTCCCGGCTGATTGCCCAGGTCAGCGCTGGCCGTTATCGCGCCATCACTGAGGGTGCAGCCAACGTCACCCTGGTCATGGATCGTCGTGGGCGCCCGCTCTATGCCAGCCCTTCCAGTCGTGACATCCTGGGATTCGATCCGGACAAGGTGGAAGCCCTGGAATTCGAGAAGCTGGTGCACATGGATGACTGGTCGCACCTGCAAAGAGGCTTTGAAGAGTCCATGGCCTCCCCGGGCAAACAGATGCCAGTGGTGCGTGCCCGGGTGCGCGATGCCGATGGCCAATGGCGTGATATGGAAGGCACCTTCACCGCGATGCTCTCGGTGCCTGGCGTCAACGGTGTGGTTCTGAGCCTTCGCGATCTTACCCAGCTCAAGGCGGCTCAGTCCGAACTGCACCGGCTGGCGTTCTACGATCCACTGACCGGGCTCGCCAACCGGCAGCTGTTCCGGGATCGGTTGAATCACGTGGTTCGTCGCAGTCGCCGAAGTGGCGAGGCGGCAGCCCTGATGTTCCTTGATCTGGACGGTTTCAAGCGCATCAACGATACCCTGGGGCACGATGCCGGTGACGAACTTCTGCGTCAGGTCGCGCAATGGCTGGAAGGCTGTGTCCGTGAGGAAGATTCTGTGGCCCGGCTCGGTGGCGACGAATTTGTGGTGTTGTTGTCCCGGATCAGCGGCTCTGAAGCCGCCGGCAAAGTGGCGGAAAACATTTTGCGGCGCCTGTGCCAGCGCATTCGACTGAACGACCATGAGGTAGGTGTGACCGTCAGCATCGGTATCACCATGATCCCTCACGATAGCGAAGATGCCGGGGCGTTGATGAAATATGCCGACCTGGCTATGTACCGCGCCAAGGAACTGGGGCGCAACACGTATCAGTTCTTCACGCCGGCCATGAACATCCAGGCCGCCCGTCGCTTGCTGCAGCAGGAAGAGCTGGCCACGGCACTCGATGGCGACCGGTTTGTTCTGCACTACCAGCCAAAAGTGGATCTGGCCACTCAGCGGGTGATCGGTGTGGAGGCTTTCCTGCGCTGGCATCATCCGGAAAAAGGCCTGGTCTCGGCCCAGCAGTTCATCACTCTGGCGGAAGAAACCGGGTTGATTATCCGCCTGGGCGAGCTGGCGCTGCGGCAAGCCTGTATCCAGGTCCAGGCACTTGAACGGGCCGGGTTCGAGTCGCTGAAGATGGCGGTGAACTTCTCGGTGCGGCAGCTGACGGACTCCGGCTTCCTGGACATGATCCGGCGGGTGATTACCGAGACGGGCGTTTCTCCCGAGCGGCTGGAGCTGGAAATGCCGGCGGAGTTGCTCAATGAAGATCCGAGAATGCTGCGGGAACTGCTGGTGTCGCTGAACGACCTGGGCGTGTGCCTGATTCTGGATGATTTCGGTACCGGCTCCTGCTCACTGGTGGCGCTGCAGCAGTTGCCGCTGGATGTGATCAAGATAGATCATCGCTTCATTCGCGACATTCCCTACAACGTCAGTGCCACCGATGTGGCGTCGGCGGTGATCGCCCTGGCTCACAAGCTGCACCTGACGGTGGTGGCGGAAGGGGTGGAAACGCTACAGCAGCTGACGTTCCTGAAATCCGCCGGTTGCGCCCAGTGCCAGGGCAATCTGTTCAGCTATCCGCTGGACGAAGATGCCCTGATCGGATTCCTGATCCGGCAGTACGAGAAGCCGCTTATTTCCTGATCATGGCAATGGCGGCCTGTAACCGGTAAAATCACGCCGTTCCCGGATCCCGGTAGCGGCCCCTCCGGGCTCAATCCTACGTCTTATATGAGTAATCATTGTCTGTGACTGAACTGAGCCGAATCCGTAACTTTTCCATTATTGCCCACATCGACCACGGTAAATCCACGCTGGCGGATCGTTTTATCCAGATCTGCGGTGGCCTGACAGACCGTGAAATGGCCGAACAGGTCCTGGACTCCATGGATCTGGAGCGGGAACGCGGGATCACCATCAAGGCCCAGAGCGTCACGCTCAACTACAAGGCAAAGGATGGGGAAACCTACAAACTGAATTTCATCGATACCCCGGGCCACGTGGATTTCTCCTACGAGGTGTCCCGCTCACTGTACGCCTGTGAAGGGGCGCTGCTGGTAGTGGATGCCGGTCAGGGTGTGGAAGCCCAGTCGGTGGCCAACTGCTACACCGCTATCGAACAAGGCCTTGAAGTGGTGCCGGTCCTGAACAAGATGGATTTGCCCCAGGCCGAGCCCGAGCGGGTTGCGGCGGAGATTGAAGACATTATCGGCATTGACGCTTCCGATGCCGTGCGCTGCAGTGCAAAAAGCGGACTGGGTGTTGAGGATGTACTCGAGGATCTGATCAAAAAGATTCCGCCCCCCAAGGGTGATCGCAGCGCGCCGTTGCAGGCACTGATTATTGATTCCTGGTTTGATAACTACCTGGGCGTGGTGTCACTGGTTCGGGTGACCGAAGGTGTACTGCGTAAAGGCGACAAGATCGTTATCAAGTCCACCAAGAAAGCCTGGAACGCCGACAAGGTCGGTGTCTTCAATCCCAAGCCCACCGACACTGATGTGCTTGAAGCGGGTGACGTCGGTTTCGTCGTTGCGGGAATCAAGGATATCCACGGTGCGCCGGTGGGTGACACCATCGTGCACCAGAAGTTTGCGGAAGAAACCCCGATGCTGCCGGGGTTCAAGAAAGTCAAACCCCAGGTATACGCCGGTCTGTTCCCGGTCAGCGCCGACGATTATGACGATTTCCGGGATGCCCTGGAAAAGCTCACCCTCAACGACGCCTCGCTGTTCTTTGAGCCCGAGAACTCGGATGCTCTGGGCTTCGGTTTCCGCTGTGGTTTCCTGGGCATGCTGCACATGGAGATCATTCAGGAGCGGCTGGAACGAGAGTACGACCTGGATCTGATTACCACGGCGCCGACGGTAATCTATGAAGTGGTCACCAAGCAGGGTGAGACTCTGTCGGTGGACAACCCATCACGGCTTCCGGATATTGGTTCCATCGAAGAAATGCGTGAGCCCATTGTCGAGGCCAACATCCTGGTACCCCAGGAGCACCTCGGTAATGTCATTGCCCTGTGTGAAGAAAAGCGCGGTGTGCAGAAGAACATGCACTTCATGTCCACACAGGTACAGCTCACCTACGAGCTGCCGATGGCGGAAGTGGTGATGGACTTCTTTGACCGGATCAAATCGGCCAGCCGTGGCTTTGCGTCACTGGATTACCACTTTGTCCGTTTCCAGAGTGCCAACCTGGTTCGCCTGGATGTGCTGATCAACGGGGATCGTGTCGATGCCCTGGCGCTGATTGTGCACCGGGATCTGTCCCACCGCAAAGGGCGCCAGTTGATTGAGAAGATGAAAGAGCTGATCCCGCGTCAGATGTTTGATATTGCCATTCAGGCTGCCATTGGTACCCAGGTGGTCTCCCGGGTAACGGTCAAGGCCCTGCGCAAGAACGTAACGGCGAAGTGTTACGGTGGCGACGTCAGCCGTAAAAAGAAACTGCTTCAGAAGCAGAAGGAAGGTAAAAAACGCATGAAGCAGCTGGGTAATGTCGAGGTGCCTCAGGAAGCGTTTCTTGCTGTATTGAAAGTGGATAACTAAAAAGGCACCTGGATGGACATTGATTTTCCACTGGTACTGGTGGTTCTGACTTTCGTGACCGGAGCGGTCTGGCTGGCGGACATCGCGTTCCTGAGAAAGCGTCGGCTTGCCGGCGCAGAGCAGGGTGGCCAGGTAGACGAATCAGCCGATGAGTTCGAGGACCGGGAACCCTGGCTGGTGGATATCAGCCGCTCATTTTTCCCCGTGCTGGTGGTAGTCCTGGTGCTTCGGTCGTTCCTGATCGAGCCGTTCCAGATCCCCTCAGGCTCCATGTTGCCGACCCTCGAAGTGGGGGATTTTATCCTGGTCAACAAGTACGCCTATGGCCTGCGCCTGCCGGTGGCCGGTACCAAGATTGTTGAGATCGGCGATCCGGAGCGGGGTGATGTCATGGTGTTCCGCTATCCTGAGGATGGCACCACCAATTACATCAAGCGGGTTGTCGGCCTGCCGGGCGATCATATTCGTTACCGCAACAAGCAACTGTTCATCAATGATGAGCCGGTTCCCCGGGATTTCGTTGCGCGCTTGCCCCCCATGGAACGCTGGCGGGAACAGTTGGGTGAGGTTGAACATGATCTGTACCTGACCATGGGGCGGGTGAGCGGTTCCGGTGAGGGAGAATGGGTTGTTCCTGAAGGCCATTACTTTGTCATGGGCGATAACCGCGACAACAGTAACGACAGCCGTTTCTGGGGCACGGTGCCGGATGAGATGGTGGTGGGCAAGGCCTTTGCCATCTGGATGCACTGGAAATCACTGACAAGTCTGCCATCTTTTGATCGGGTGGGTGGCATCCAATAATTCTGATGGTTCCGGAGTATAAGACGATGAGAAGACACTATCCCGCAGGCCTGACCACTCAGCAGGGCGGCGCTTTGACGATGATGATCATGGCTCTGTTCTTTGGTGGCCTGCTGACTCTGGCGATCAAGATCGGGCCGGCCTACCTGGATGACTTTACCATCCAGGAGGCTCTGGAAAGCCTGGATGGTACCGACGGCCTGTCACAGATGGGGCCTGCACAGGTGCGCAGCCTGATTAACAAGCGCCTGAGTGTGAATAATGTTGACGGTTTTGATCCAAAGAACATCTCCGTTGAAAAAAATGGTGAACTGGTCGTGATCAAGGTGGATTACGAGGTTCGCAATAACATCTTCCGGAACGTGGACACCGTTGTGCACTTCCAGCACGAGTATGAGTTTCAGGGCCAGTGAGTTCACAACCAGACCTAGACCAACTTCAGCGCCGCATTGGCTACCAGTTCAAGGAACCGGAGCGGCTTCTGCTGGCGCTGACCCATCGCAGTTTTGGCAACCAGAATAACGAACGTCTTGAGTTTCTGGGCGATTCTATCGTGAACATGGTGATCGCCGAATATCTGTATCTTCATTTCGAGAAGGCCCGGGAAGGGCAGTTGAGCCGGCTTCGGGCCCGTATGGTCAAGGGGGTTACCCTCGCCGAGATCGGTCGTGAATTTCAGTTGGGCCAGTATCTGAGGCTCGGTTCGGGAGAGCTGAAAAGTGGTGGTTTCCGCCGTGAGTCCATACTCGCCGATGCCGTGGAATCCATTATCGGGGCCATTTATCTGGACAGCGACTTTCATACCTGTCGGGCTCAGGTGTTACGCTGGTTTGAACAGCGCTTGGCAAACCTGGATATTCAGGACACCCAGAAAGATCCGAAAACCCGGTTGCAGGAGTACCTGCAGTCCAGGCAATTTCCGTTGCCGCGCTATGAAGTAATTTCTGTTGACGGCGAGGCCCACAACCAGACTTTCCATGTGTCCTGCGCCTTGCCCTCGCTGGACCGTAAAACCACCGGCACTGGCAGTAGTCGACGTGTTGCTGAACAGCAGGCCGCCCGAAATGCACTCAAGCAACTGGGTGTGGAGAATTCCTGATGACTGATATTACCCGCCCGGAAAACCCGGAAAGCCGCTGTGGTTTCGTCGCCATTGTCGGCCGGCCGAATGTGGGCAAGTCCACACTGCTCAATCACATCCTTGGCCAGAAGCTGAGCATCACCTCACGGAAGCCTCAGACCACCAGGCATCAGGTTCTGGGCATCAAGACCGAGGGCCCGGTACAGGCCATTTATGTCGATACACCGGGCATGCATGAGGATGAGCCCCGGGCCCTGAACCGCTATATGAACAAGGCGGCGGCGTCCGCCCTGATCGACGTGGATGTGGTGGTCTTCGTGGTGGATCAGCTGGCGTGGACCAGTGCCGATGAGATGGTGCTGGAGAAGCTCAAGCGGGTAAAGTGCCCGGTTATCCTGGCGGTCAACAAAGTCGACAAGCTGGAGAAACGGGAGCTGTTGTTGCCCCATCTGGAGGCTCTGTCTAAAAAGCGGGACTTTGCCGAGATCATTCCTCTTTCGGCACTGAAAGAGACCAATCTGGAGCCGCTGGAATCGGCTGTTGGCCGTTTCCTGCCCGAAAGTGTCCACTTCTACCCCGATGATCAGATCACAGACCGCAGTGAACGCTTTATGGCGGCCGAAATGGTCCGGGAGAAAATCACTCGCCAACTGGGCGCTGAACTGCCGTATTCCGTGGCAGTGGAGATTGAAGAGTTCAAGCACCAGGGAAATACCCTGCATGTTTCGGCACTGATTCTGGTCGAACGGGAAGGCCAGAAGAAAATCATCATTGGCGATAAGGGTGAGCGCCTGCGCAGTATCGGTCAGGAAGCCCGGGTTGATATGGAGCGGATGTTCGGGTCCAAGGTGATGCTCCGGCTCTGGGTCAAGGTCAAGCGAGGCTGGGCTGACAGCGACAGGGCTCTGAAAAGCCTGGGCATGAGCGATTTCTGAGGCCGCCATGAAGGGCGCGGTGCAGCAAGAGCCCGCTTATGTGGTCCATCGGCGACCCTGGCGCGAAACCGCCTTGCTGGTGGATCTGTTTACTCTGAATCACGGCCGCATGAGTGTGGTTGCCCGCGGCGCCAACAGCACCAGAAGCCCGCTCAAGGCCCAATTGCAGCCGTTCCAGCCGTTATTAGTGGACTGGACCGGCAAGAGCGAGCTGAAAACCCTGGTGCAGCTGGAAGTTCGCAGCGCGCCAGCGGTCAGCCAACCCCGTGCACTGTACAGTGGTTTCTACATTAATGAACTGGTTCAGCGGGTGTTACCGGTGGCCGATCCCTCCCCCGCGTTGTTTGCCAGCTATATTGAAACCCTGCAGGCCCTGGCGGATCTGTCTTCACAGGACGATGTCGAGCCTTTACTGAGGCGTTTTGAGCGGGCGTTCGCCGCCTCGCTGGGCTACGATTTTGCCTGGGACGAAACCACGGATACCGGTATGTCTGTACAGGCGGGGGAGCTCTATGGCTACGACCCGGGCCAGGGGATCGTTTCCAATCTCGCGCCCGAGCTGCCATTGCGCCAATTGCCGGGTGAGGCATTGCTGGCACTGGCGGCCGGCGATTTCATAAGTGAAGCGCCCCGTAAAACCGCCAAGCGCGTCATGCGGGTGCTGGTGGATTACCTTTTGCAGGGCAGGCCGCTGCACAGCCGATCCCTGTTCAGTCATTCGAATCCGTCATCTGGGAGAGAATCATGAATACCCGAGTCCTGCTAGGAGTGAATATTGATCATGTGGCCACCTTGCGTCAGGCCCGGGGTACCCGTTACCCGGACCCTGTGCAGGCGGCGTTGGTGGCGGAAGAAGCCGGTGCCGATGGTATCACCATTCACCCCCGTGAGGATCGCCGGCATATCCAGGACCGGGATGTGCTGCTGTTGCGGGAAGTACTGCAGACCAAAATGAATCTGGAAATGGCGGTGACCGACGCCATGCTGGCGTTCGCCGAGCAGGTGCGCCCGGAATGTGTTTGCCTGGTGCCGGAGAAACGCGAGGAACTCACCACCGAAGGTGGACTGGATGTGGATGGCCAGGAAGAGCGGGTGGCCAAGGCCTGTGATCGTCTGGCAAAAATCGGCGCCGAGGTTTCGTTGTTTATCGATCCGGACCCGGTACAGATCGACGCGGCGGTGCGCTGCGGAGCGCCGGTGGTGGAGTTGCATACCGGTGAATACGCCGAGGCAGGGGAGCCCGAAGCGGTGGAAGCCTCATTCAAAGTGCTTGCCGATGCCGTGGCCTATGCCCGCAAGAAGGGGCTGATTGTGAATGCCGGCCATGGTCTGCATTACCACAACACCGAGCGGGTGGCCGCTATCCCGGGTATCAATGAACTGAACATCGGCCATGCGATCATCGCCCGTGCCGTCTTTACCGGCCTGAAAGATGCGGTCCGGGACATGAAGGCGATTCTTGACCGGGCCAGGGCCTGATCAACAGTCAGGTGGTTTCCGGCTGGCGCTGCTGTTCCCGGAACAGTTGCTGCCAGTCGGTCTGCTCACTCCAGATCTGCAGCCGCTCCATGGCCGAAATCAGTTGATCTTTTAACAGCTCTCGATCCGGAGCCTCGCACTTCAGGGCGGTCTCGAACCGGTTGGCGGCTGTGCGCAGTTCGGGAACGCCGCAGTAGCGGGTGGCCCCGTGAAGCTTATGCACGCACTCAAGCAGGGGCTCGTTGCCACCGGTCTGCCAAAGCGCCTGAATCCGGTCGATATCGGTGTGTAACTGCTCCAGCAACATACTGAACAGCTCCTCCGCCAGATCGGCCTTGCCCGCCGCCAGTTGAATGCTCTCCTCTACACTGACGCAGTCCTGCTGCATCCGGCGATTTGACGGCCGCAGTGTCCGGCGGGTATCCCGTACTTCGGAAATCCGGAAGCGGTCGGCGCTATTGGTGCAGTCGTAGCCGGTGTATTCGCGAATCAGTTCCACCAGTTGGCTGCTGCTGATCGGCTTGGGCATATAGCCGTCGAAGCCTTGTTGCGCCAGCCGTTCCTGTTCGTCCGCCAGAGCGTGGGCGGTCAGGGCAATAATGGGGGTGTGGTGTGAGCCGCTGTCCAGATCACGGATGCGGGCCGTGGTTTCCACGCCGTCCATCCCCGGCATCTGCAGGTCCATGAACACCAGGTCAAAAGCCTTCTGACGCACCTTGGTCAATGCCTCGAATCCGCTGGAGGCGCCTTCGGCTTCCAGGCGGCAGTCATTGAGCAAGGTCATCACCAGTTTCAGGTTGGCTTCGTTATCGTCCACCGCCAGAATGCGGGGCGTGCCTGAGCCGCTGTTCTGCCTCAACGGTAGCGCGGCTTCCGGCGCGCTTCGGTTGCCCGACTGAATGCCATGGATCAGCAACAGCAGTTCGTCGTAGAGGGCGTCCCGGCAGACCGGTTTGGTCAGGTGGCCGCTGGCCAGGCCCGACAGCGGCGTGTCATGGGTTTCCAGAGTGGGCGTCAGCAACAGGGTGCGGCAGTCGCGTTCCACTTCCAGGGAACGCACCAGGTTGCAGTACTGGCTGGAGTTGAGCAGGTGGCGGGTAATGCCGATGATGGCGCCGGCGTAGCCTTCCTGCCGCCGTTGCGCCTCTTCTATCTGTTCCTGCAGCGCCCCGGGTGAGGCAACCCGTTCAACGGCCACGCCCCAGTCCCTTAACAGGTGTTCCACCGCCAGCCCGGTGGTCTTCTGGTGTTCGAGATAGATGATCTTCTCGCCCCGGAGCGCCTCTTTGGGGCTGGAGCTGTCGCCGGTTGAGGACAGTTCCGGCGTCAGGGTAAACCAGAACGTGGAACCTTTGCCCAGCTCGCTTTCCAGGCCGATCTTGCCGCCCATTTCTTCCACCAGCCGTTTGGAGATGGCCAGCCCCAGACCGGTACCGCCATACTGCCGGGCAGTGGAGGCATCGGCCTGGCTGAAGGCGTTAAACAGTGACTGCTGCTGGGCACGTGACAGACCAACGCCGGAATCGGTTATGCTCAGGCGCAGTGTGACCCGGTTATGCTCGGTATCTTCGTCTTCCAGACTCGCCCGTAATACCACTTCGCCGGTCTGGGTGAACTTGATGGCATTGTTCACCAGGTTGGTGATCACCTGCTTGACCCGCAGCGGATCCCCCATGATGTTGTCCGGTACATCGTTGTAGACCAGTGGCACCAGGTCCAGGTTTTTAGCGTGGGCCGCCGGTGCCAGCATGACCATCACTTCCTCAACGATATCCCGGAGCTGGAACGGCACGTGGTCCAGGATCAGTTTGCCGGCTTCGATCTTGGAGAAATCCAGAATGTCGTTAATGATGGTCAGCAGGATTTCCGAGGATTTGCGGATGGTGTTCAGGTGGTCGCGCTGCTGGCGGGGCAGTGGGCTTTTCAGCAACAGTTCGGTGAAGCCGATGATGCCGTTCAGCGGCGTCCGGATTTCATGTGACATGTTGGCCAGGAACTCGGATTTGATCCGGCTCGCTTCCAGTGCTTCCTTGCGGGCAAAGTCCAGTTCGATATTCTGGATTTCAATGGTCTCCAGGGTCTCCCGCAGGTCTTCGGTGGCCTGGTCAATGTTCTGTTGCATTTCGGCCTGGGCCTTGCTCAATTCCGAGGCCATATCGTTGAGCCCCGATTCCAGCTGTTCGAACTCCGGGCCGGCACTGGTGTAAACCCGGGTGTCGAGCTTGCCTTCCTTGAGTTTGGCTACGGCTTCGTTGAGCTGGAACACCGGATCGGTAAAGGCACGGCTCAGCCGCAGCGCGATGGCAAGACTGAGCAGGACACCACCGATCACCAGCAGCAGCGAGATCAGCAGCGCCTTGTAGGTTTCCTTTTCCGTGCGGACGTGGGACATCTCTACGGCAACCCAGCCCAGCGGGGCGTGGCGCTTCGCCGCAGACTGGCGGGCGTCCGGGTCCAGCATGGTCTCGATCATCAGATCCTGAAGGTGAACCGGCGTGACAAAACGAGTGCTGCTGTCGTGGGTCACCCGGACCGGCTGGTTGGGTTCCAGCGGTGCCATCGCCACGGTTTCAGCGCTGCCCGGGCCGGTATGAAGCATGCGCTGGCCATCGCTGCCATAGAAGGTGATGGAGCGAACATCCTGTTCTTCAAGAAGTGCGTTGGAGAGGCTGCTCAGCAGGCTGCGATTGGCCGTGAACAGGCCGTATTCAGAGCCTGCGGCAAGCTGTCGGGACAGGGACTCTCCGCGATCCTTCAGCAGGTTCTCAATGTTGTTCACCCAGCTGTAGGTAAAGAATAGTCCTAACAACAGCGTGGTGAGCAGGGTGGGAACCAGAGTTACCACCAGTACTTTCTTGCGAATGCCCCAACGTCGCATACCGTGTTCCTGTAAAATTACCTTGTCCGCCGACAGGACACGCCTGCTGGTGGATACTTCCATGTCAGCATAGCTGAACGGCAATGATATAACCGTGGCCGTTATCCCGGAAACAGACAGTTATAGCCGCAGGTCATGGATATAGCGACAAGCTGTATTGGGACAAGGCGGCCATAACGCGTATGATTCGAATCCGAAAGTGTATCACAGGGTATCAATATGATTTTCCCCACCATTGAAGATTATGTCGGCCATACACCCCTGGTGCGTCTGCAGCGTCTGCCGGGAGACACCAGTAACGTCATCCTGGCAAAACTGGAGGGGAACAACCCGGCAGGTTCGGTGAAAGACCGGCCGGCTTTGAGCATGATCCAGGAGGCTGAACGCCGGGGCGAGATCAATCCCGGGGACACCCTGATTGAAGCCACCTCCGGCAATACCGGTATCGCGCTGGCCATGGCTGCGGCCATCAAGGGCTACCGAATGGTGCTGATCATGCCTGATAACCTGAGTGAGGAGCGCCGGGCCTCCATGCGTGCATACGGCGCCCAGGTGGTGAACGTTTCCCGTGAGCAGGGCATGGAAGGCGCCCGGGATCTGGCCATTCGAATGGAGGCCGAGGGCAAGGGCAAGGTTCTGGACCAGTTCAGCAATGCCGATAACCCTTCGGCCCACTATCACACCACGGGCCCGGAAATCTGGGAGCAGACCGCCGGGCGGGTTACGCACTTTGTCAGCTCCATGGGCACCACCGGCACCATCATGGGCGTGTCCCGTTACCTGAAAGAGCGCAATCCCGATATCCGTATTATCGGCCTGCAGCCAGAGGATGGGGCGTCAATTCCGGGTATTCGCCGCTGGCCGGAGGCTTACCTGCCGAAAATCTACGATGCCAGCCGGGTCGACCAGGTTCTGGATATTGGCCAGCAGGAAGCCGAGGACACCATGCGGGCACTGGCCGAGCGAGAGGGCATTTTCTGTGGTGTGTCCTCCGGCGGTGCCATTGCAGCGGCCCTGAAATTGTCCCGTGAGGTTGAAAACGCCGTGATCGTGGCCATTATCTGTGACCGCGGAGACCGTTACCTCTCCACCGGTGTGTTTCCCGGCGCCTGAGTGGCCCCTAATCAAGAGAATTCTATATGAGTAAGCGTCGCCGCAAGGTTCTGCCCAAGGAGCCTGTGCGTTGTGAAATCGAGACCCTGAGCCACGATGGCCGGGGCATTGCCCGCGCTGATGGCAAAACCCAGTTTGTTGACGGAGCCCTGCCGGGCGAAACCGTGATGGCCAAAATGGTCAGCACCCGCAGCCGGTTTGATGAACTGCGCACAACCGAAGTGCTGGAAGCAGCGCCTGACCGCCAGCAGCCGCCCTGTGAGTTTGCCGATCTTTGCGGTGGTTGCAGTCTTCAGCACATGAGCGCCGATGCCCAGATCCGGTTCAAGGAAAATACCCTGCGCGAGCATTTTGCCCACTTTGGGGGCATTGAACCGGAGCAGTGGGTGGCTCCGATGCGTTCTCCGGATAGCCTCGGCTACCGTCGCAAGGCGCGGCTGGGCGTACGTTATGTGAAGGCCCGGGAGTCGGTGCTGGTTGGTTTCCGGGAGAAACGCAACAGCTTTCTGACCGATATTGACCGCTGCGTGGTGCTGGATCCCCGGATCGGTGAGCGAATCGAGCCCCTTCGGGAGTTGCTGCATGGCATGGCGGCATTTGACCGGATTGCCCAGGTAGAAGTGGCCTGTGGCGATGATACGGCTGCCATGGTGTTCCGTAACATGGATGACCTGGTGCCGGACGACCGGGAAAAGCTGATCGCCTTTGGTCAGGCCCATGACTTGCATATCTATCTGCAGCCCAAGGGCCCGGACACCGTGCACCGGATCTGGCCGGAATCCGGCGGGCGGGACGATGAGCGTCTGACCTATCGTATGGATGAGTTTGACCTCACCATGGCCTTTCATCCTATGGACTTCACCCAGGTGAACGCCGGTATCAACCGCAATATGGTGCACCGTGCGGTCGAGTGGCTGGACGTCCAGCCGGGTGAGCGGGTGCTGGATCTGTTCTGTGGTCTGGGCAATTTTACGCTGCCACTGGCCCGCAAGGGCGGTCAGGTTGTGGGTGTGGAAGGTGACGATGCCATGGTGGTTCGTGGCCGTGAAAATGCCCGCTTGAACGATCTCTCCAATGTGGAATTCCATGGTGCCGATCTGCACGGGGATTTCACCGGGCAATCCTGGGCAAAAGAGGGTTTTGACAAGATTCTGATTGATCCGCCTCGTTCAGGCGCGGAGGAGATCTGTAAGTATCTGACCGCTTTCGGTGCCAACCGCATCGTTTACGTGTCCTGCAACCCCGCTACCCTGGCGCGGGATGCCGGGGTGATGGTGCGCAACGGTTATCGGCTGGTACAGGCCGGTGTGATGGATATGTTCCCCCATACCACCCACGTTGAGTCCATTGCGTTGTTTGAGCGTAGCGCAGACTGACCGGGTTTCGGGGGTATGCAACGGAACGGCCAGGATGGCCGTGAGAATAACCGAAAAACAAACGGGTAAAGCTCTGCCATGGTAAAAGTTCGGGAAGACTATTCGATCAGCGGTGACGGCGAGGTCGATATAGACCGCTGCGTGCACCACATCGCTGAACAGACTCATCTCGAGGATCCGGATCAGCTTCGGCGGGCTTGTGAGAAAGCCGCCCAGATCGCCGTTCAGGCGTTCCGGGAAGACCGCTTGTGGGCGCCCGGTGCCAGCAGTTTTCGGACCGGTCTGGAAATGGCGCAGGTTTTGGCAGAGCTGCATCTTGATCAGGCCAGCCTGGTTGCCGCCGTGCTCTATCGGGCGGTGCGTGAAGAACGGGTGCCGCTTGAAGAGGTTCGCAAGGAATTCGGCGATGAAGTGGCGGGGCTGATTAACGGCGTGCAGCAGATGGCTGCGATTTCGTCCATCCATCATCCGCTCAAGGGCAATGTCCTGGGGCAGAGCGAAGGCCAGTTGGACAATGTCCGCAAGATGCTGGTCACCATGATTGATGACGTTCGGGTGGCGCTCATCAAATTGGCAGAGCGCACCTGCGCTATCCGCGCAGTGAAAGATGCACCGGAAGAAAAACGCATGCGCGTGGCCAGGGAAGTCTTCGACATCTATGCCCCGTTGGCGCACAGGCTCGGTATCGGCCACATCAAATGGGAGCTGGAAGACCTCTCGTTCCGCTACCTGCATGGCTCCGCGTACAAGAAAATCGCCAAGTTGCTGGATGAGAAACGGCTGGACCGTGAAAGCTACATCCGCCGGGTGATTGATACCCTGCAAACCGAGCTCAAGGCTTCCGGTATCAAGGCCGAACTCAGCGGGCGGGCCAAGCACATCTACAGTATCTGGCGGAAGATGCGTCGTAAGGGAATCGATTTTTCCCAGGTATACGATGTCCGTGCCGTACGCATTCTGGTGCCGGAAGTGCGTGATTGCTATGGCGCGCTGGGGATTGTTCACACCCTGTGGCGCCACATTCCCAACGAGTTTGATGACTACATTGCCAACCCCAAGGAGAACGGTTACCAGTCGCTGCACACGGCTGTGATCGGCCCGGAAGGCAAGGTCATGGAGGTGCAGATTCGTACCCATGCCATGCATGAAGAAGCGGAGCTGGGTGTGTGTGCCCACTGGCTGTACAAGGGCACCGATACCAGGAACAAATCCACCGGCTACGACGCCAAGATCAACTGGTTGCGCCAGGTTCTGGAATGGCAGGAGGAACTGGGTGACATTTCCGGACTGGCGGATCACCTGAAATCCGACGTGGCCTCAGACCGGGTGTATGTGTTTACGCCGGAAGGCCATGTGGTAGACCTGCCCCAGGGCGCCACGCCGGTGGATTTTGCCTACCGGGTGCATACCGAAATTGGTCATGCCTGCCGAGGTGCCAGGGTGAACAGCCGCATCGTTCCGCTGACCTACCCGCTCAAGACCGGGGATCAGGTATTTATTCTGACTTCCAATAATCCGGCTCCCAGCAGGGACTGGCTCAACCCGAGCCTGGGCTATATTCAGACGTCCAGGGCCCGAGCGAAGGTTACACACTGGTTCAAACAGCAGAACCGTGACCGCAATGTCATTGACGGCCGCGCTATTCTGGAAGATGAGTTCAAGCGCCTGTCGCTGTTTGATGTGGAGCTGGAACAACTGGCGGCCAAGGTCAACTACCACAGCATTGATGATATGTTTGCCGCCATCGGGGCGGGAGACCTGCGGCCTACTCATGTGGCCAATGTGGCTCAGCAACTGTTGGAGCCCCGGTCCGAACAGCTGGATCTTAAGCTGACCCCGAACCGGAAAAAGCCCTACGACACTGAATCCGATATCCAGATACTTGGTGTTGGCAAGCTGAAAACCCAGGTGGCCAAGTGCTGCAAACCGCTGCCCGGCGACCCGATCGGAGGCTATATCACCGTGGGCCGCGGCGTGACCGTGCATCGCCAGGACTGCCTCACGTTCCTGAACCTGCGGGAATTTGAACCGAACCGCATCATTGAAGTGAACTGGGGCGGGCAGCCTGCGGCGGTCTATCCGGTGGATATCGAAATCGAGGCCTATGATCGATCCGGTCTGCTGCGAGACATCACCCAGGTGCTGTCTTCGTCCCGCAGTGATGTGTTGTCTCTCAATACCGTGACCAACAAAGACGAAAACACGGCCACTATGCGGGTGACGGTGGAAATCTCCAGCCTGGAGCAATTGGCGCGGCTGCTGGCCCAGATTCGGAACCTGCCGAACATCATCGACGTAAGGCGGAAACGCGGATGAGTTACAGCATCGAAGATCTGAAACACCTGATGGCCCGGCTTCGGGACCCGGAAACCGGCTGCCCCTGGGACACCAAACAGACCTTTGCCAGCATCGTGCCCCACACGATTGAAGAAGCTTACGAAGTCGCTGATGCCATCGAGCAGGAGGATTTCCCACATCTGAAAGACGAATTGGGAGATCTTCTTTTCCAGGTCATCTTCTATGCCCGCATGGGAGAAGAAACCGGACACTTTGAGTTTGATGGCATTGTTGACCACTTGGTTCGCAAGCTGGTTCGGCGCCATCCCCACGTGTTTCCGGGGGGCACATTGGAGAGCCGTATCGATCCGGACAATCGACCCGATGAAGCCTGGATCAAGGAAAGCTGGGAGCGCATCAAGGCCGAGGAGCGTGCTGAGAAGCCGGTGGCGGATACTCCGGCCAGCCGTCTGGACGGTATTGCCCGCACTCTGCCGGCCATGGCCCGGGCGGAAAAACTGCAACGGCGTGCGGCCCGGCATGGCTTCGACTGGCCGGATATCGGCCCGGTGTTCGACAAACTTCATGAAGAGATCGACGAGCTCAAGGAAGCCTGGCAAATGGCCGAGGCCGGTACCGGAGATCTGGATGCGGTTGAGGACGAGCTGGGTGACCTGCTGTTTGTTTGCGTGAATCTGGCACGTTTCCTGAAGGTAAATCCCGAGCAGGCCCTGAAGCGAACCAATCACAAGTTTGATGCCCGGTTCCGTGCCATTGAGCGGGTGCTGGAAAAAGAAGGTCGTAATCTGGATGAAGAAACCCTGGAAGCGCTGGATGCCGTGTGGCAGAGCGTGAAAGGAGTGGAAAAGGAGTAGGGAAGCGGAACTGGAAACCGTCACCGATAGGTACAATCCGTTACCAATTTTCCGTCACCGGCCTGTCATTCTTCGTCTACACTTTCGGGAACAGTCGCACTGAAAAAGTGCGTTGTGCCATCAAACAAGATGCAGGAGTGAAGGCACCATGAAGATCAAAGATCTGGTCAAGCACTGGGATAAACACGGCCGTGGAAGACTGACCCGGGACGCCGCCTATCTGTCTTTGGCTGACCAGCATCATGACCGCTTGCAGAAGCTTGCGGCACTGTATCCGATGAAGTCTACTCAGGATCTGATGCGGGATCTGATCTCCGCCGCTCTCGACGAGCTGGAAACCAGTTTCCCCTACGTTCAGGGTGAGAAGGTTGTGGCTTACGACGAGGATGGCTTTGAAATCTATGAGGACAAAGGCCTGACACCGCAATTCGTTGCCCTGAGCCAGAAACACATCAAGCGCCTCAAGGCCCGCCAGTTGGAGTCGGTTGCCTGACGGTTGCCAACACCCATTGCCATATTCTGTAACAACAACGCCGGGCTCAGCCCGGCGTTGTTGTTTGTATTACGACTTCTTCTGTTCTGCCAATCGGTCTTTCAGCGGACCCTGGCTGATCAGGTCGTCCAGAGCGGCGGCAATCATGTCGTTCAGGATCTCACTTTCGCTTCGGTCCGGGTAGAGTTCCGCCAGGGCCGCAATCCGTGCGGCATCTTCCAGAGGCAGGCGCAAGTTGTATTCATGGCTGCGCTCCTGGGCCTGTTTTTCCTTTTCCCAATGCTGGGGCAGTTCGGTCACTTTCATGTCAGCTCCTGAGCGAAGTGGTTGAATCGTCAATAGACTTTCTGCGTTGCTCCCTAGTATCGTAAGTTTAGATTGTTTCCGTCAATTCAGAAGGAACCTGCCGTGACCGAACTGCACCCGGATCTTCGAGAAAACGTACGTTTGCTGGGCGATCTGCTTGGCCAGAGCATACTCCGATTCCCCGGACAGGACTGCTACGACCGCATTGAAGAAATCCGCGCCGCCGCCAAGGCTGACCGGCGCCAGGAAAGCGGTTCCGGACAACGCCTGGTGAAGCTCCTGGGCCAGCTCAGCGATGATGAGCTGTTACCGGTGACCCGAGCCTTTAACCAGTTTCTCAACCTTGCCAACCTCGCTGAGCAGTACCACGGAATTCGTCGCAAGCAGGGGCATCCGTCAGATCTGATGGTGGAATCCCTGGGGGAGGTGTTTGATCGGCTGAAGTCCGGGGGGATAGACCCGCAAGAGTTGCATCGGAAGGTTGCAGATTTACGCATAGAGTTTGTGCTCACCGCGCACCCCACCGAAGTGGCCCGGCGTACATTGATCCTCAAGTACGATGAAATGTCCGATTGCCTGTCGAGGCTGGATCATGACGACCTGATGCCCGGTGAACGGGAGGAAATTGTTGACCGGTTGTCGCTGTTGATTGCCGAGGCCTGGCATACCGACGAGATTCGGCATGAAAGGCCGACCGCCGTGGACGAGGCCAAGTGGGGCTTCGCCGTTATCGAGAACAGTCTCTGGCAGGCGCTGCCGAAATTTCTCCGTAGCCTGGACACCTCGCTGTCGGAGGCGACCGGTCAGGGGCTTCCGTTGCAGGTGTCGCCGATCCGAATTGCCTCGTGGATGGGGGGAGACCGTGATGGCAACCCCAATGTCACCCACGAAGTGACCCGGGAAGTGTTTCTGCTTGGTCGCTGGATGGCCGCAGATCTCTATCTGCGCGATATCCAGGCGCTGAGAGCGGAGCTCTCCATGTGGCAGGCAAGCGATGAATTGCGGGCCGAGGTGGGAGATTCCCGGGAGCCGTATCGCCAGGTGCTGGCCCAGTTGAGGGAACGCCTGATCAAGACCCGGGACTGGGCCGAGGCCAGCGTCAAGGGCGAGCCGGCGGACGATTCGGGCATTCTGTTTGAGAACGAGGATCTGACCGGGCCTTTGGAATTGTGCTATCGCTCCCTGATGGAGTGCGGGCTGGAGACCATTGCCAATGGTCCGCTGCTGGATACCATTCGCCGGGCTCACACCTTCGGCCTGCCACTGATCCGACTGGATATCCGCCAGGAGGCCTCACGCCACGCCGAGGCGGTGGCAGAGATGGTGAACTACCTGGGGTTGGGTGACTATCTGTCCTGGTCGGAACAGGAGCGCCAGGCGTTTCTGGTCAAGGAACTGAAAGGGCGGCGCCCCCTGGTGCCCCGGAATTGGCAACCCTCCGAGCCGGTGCGGGAGGTGCTGGCAACCTGCGAGGTGGTCGCAGGCCAGACACCGGAAGCCCTGGGTTCCTACGTCATTTCCATGGCCAGCAAGCCCTCGGACGTTTTAAACGTGATTTTGCTGCTGCGGGAAGCGGGGATGGCTTTCCCCATGCGCGTTGTGCCGCTGTTCGAAACGTTGGATGATCTCAAGGGGGCTCCCGACAGTATGGCGGCCCTGTACGAGGTGGACTGGTATCGGGAATACTGCAGCGGACGCCAGGAAGTCATGATCGGCTATTCAGACTCCTCCAAAGATGCCGGCCAGTTGATGGCGGCCTGGGCCCAGTACCAGGCCCAGGAGAAGTTGACCGAAGTGGCCAATCGATATGGAGTGCATCTGACTCTGTTTCATGGTCGCGGCGGCACCGTGGGCCGGGGCGGTGGTCCGGCGAATCGGGCGATTCTGTCCCAGCCGCCGGGCTCGGTGAACGGCAGCTTCCGGATTACCGAGCAGGGCGAGATGATCCGCTTTAAATTTGGTCTGCCGAGGCTGGCGGTGCAGAGTCTGACCTTGTACACCACCGCGGTGATTGAGGCGACCCTGGCGCCACCACCTGTGCCAAAGGGTGAGTGGCGCGAGGTGATGGACTGGCTGACCGAGCGTTCGCTGCGGTCCTACCGTGAGGTGGTCCGTGAGAATCCGGATTTTGTGCCTTACTTCCGCCAGGTCACACCGGAAACGGCTCTGGGTAAACTTGCCCTTGGCAGCCGGCCGGCCCGGCGCAAGGCCACAGGGGGCGTTGAAAGCCTGAGAGCCATTCCGTGGATTTTTGCCTGGACCCAGATGCGGTTGATGCTGCCAAGCTGGCTGGGCAGTGATGTTGCCCTCGAAGAGGCGGCCCAGGCGGACCGCCTGCCCGAACTGCGGGAGATGATGCAGGGCTGGCCGTTCTTCCGCACCTACGTGGATATGCTGGAAATGGTCCTCGCCAAGGCAGATTTGCGTATTGCCAGCTATTACGAGCAGACCCTGGTTGAGGACGAGCACTTGCTGGCGCTTGGCCAGAGCCTGAGGCAGCGTTTGCAGGGCTGCATTGAGCGTCTGCTGGAGCTTAAACAGCAACAGACTCTGCTGGAGCAGGAGCCGGTGTTTGCCCATTCAATGAAAGTCCGGAATCCCTACACTGATCCGCTGCACTATCTGCAGGCAGAATTACTCAGGCGTGACCGGGAAAGCGAGGGGGCTGGAAAGGTGCCGGAATTGGTCGAGAGGGCGCTGAAGGTGACCATGGCCGGAATTTCTGCCGGTATGCGAAATACCGGTTAAGGTGCATAATAAGGCCGGGGCCGGACAGCCCCGGCCCATTTGCTTTAAGGAGTTACCCCCGTTGGCATTGTCGGAGAGGCTTTCGCGTTTTCTGGCCCGCAAGGGCATTACCTACCAGCCACTGGAAACGGAGCCCGTTGCCAATCTGGACGCGGCGGTGCTTGCTTCGGGTAAACCCCAGCATGACTTTGTCAAGGCGACCCTGCTGATTGATATCAATGGGGTGGTTATGGTGGTACACCGTTTTGACAGCACGCTTGATATGGATGCCGTGCACCAGTTCACCGGTCGGCGCCTGCAGCCGCTGACGGCGCGCCAGACTTCCCGGTTGTTCGGGGACTGTGACGCCGGATTTGTACCTCCGATCGGAGCCGCCTGGGAGCTGCCGGTTCTGGTGGATGAAGATGTAGTGACAGCCAAAAGTGTGATCTTCTCCGGCGGCACGGACCACAGCCTCGTTGAAATGGACGGCCGGGCCTTCCGCCTGGTTCAGGCTGGCGCCCGGCAGGGGCATCTGGTTATTCGTGGTCAGGGCGTGGAAGATCGCGAAGCCCTGACTCTGGAAGACGTGGCAGACAAACTGCAAAAGCTTTATCGGCTGCCGCCAATGCCGGCCCTGGCATTGCGAATCCTGCGGCTGACCGCCAACACAGAAGCGACGGCCAAAGAGCTGGCCGAGTTGATTGAATTTGACCCCAGTATGACCGCGCAGATCATGCGCTATGCCCGATCAGCGCTGTTCAACTACCCCGGCCAGATAAACTCTGTACAGGAAGCGGTCACCCGGGTCCTCGGCTTTGACCGGGTTGCCCACATTGCCCTGGGTATTGCCTCGGTGCGAGCGTTTGATGTGCCCCGCGGAGGCATGCTCGGCATGGACAATTTCTGGCGCCACTCGCTTTATTGCGCGTTCCTGTGCCAGAACCTCGCAGCCTATTCCGGCCGCGACAAGGGGCTCGCCTATCTGTGCGGATTGCTGCACAACTTCGGCTTGCTACTGGTGGGCCATCTGTTTCCATCGGAGTTTGAAGAGCTTAATGCTCTGCGGGAAATCAACCCGGAGGCAAGCATGCACTCGCTCGAGCAGGAAGTGTTTGGCCACAGTGAGCGCCAGGATATTCTGGCTGTTGGTCATGGTGCCATTGGCGGTATTCTTCACCGGCTGTGGCAGTTGCCGGAAGCCGTAATCAAAGCGGCCGGCATGCACCAGCACATCGGATACCATGGCGAGCACGAGGAATATGTCCAGATGGTGCAGCTGGCCAATGCCATGCTCAAGGAGCGTGGTATCGGTGACGAACTCAATCCTGACGACCTGCCGGCACTGGTTGAGAGCCTTGGGCTCCGGGCGGATGTGCTGGAACGGGTTCAGAGCGACATGGACCAGGTGGCTTCCGATCTGGACGTGCTGGCGTCTTCCCTCGCTTCCTGATTATCCCCAGCCTTGCACCGGCCGTTGAGGCAGCTGACAGCCAGGCTTTCGGACAATGATACGGAGGTCGACTTTCTCTGCCGGGTGTGAGTTCGTATAATGCTGCCTCGTTTTTGTGCGTGTGCGCCGGATACACGGTCCGGAGCCGTCGAGAGGTTGTCGCAAAGGCAGAGGTCTTTGCCATAACTTTTCAAACGATAATATAAAGCAATGGGAGCACAACGTTATGCGAATCATTATGTTAGGCGCGCCAGGCGCAGGTAAGGGCACCCAGGCCCAGTTTATTACCGAGCGTTTCGAGATCCCCCAGATCTCCACGGGTGATATGCTCCGCGCTGCGGTCAAAGCCGAATCCGAGCTGGGCCTGCAGGTTAAAGAGGTTATGGCGTCTGGTGGCCTGGTGTCTGATGACATCATCATTGCCCTGATTGAAGAGCGTATCCAGCAGCCAGATTGCAAGAACGGCTTCCTGCTGGATGGCTTCCCGCGCACCATTCCCCAGGCTGAGGCCCTGAAAGACCAGGGTATCGCCATCGACTACGTGGTCGAAATCTCGGTTGAAGACGAAGAAATCGTCAGCCGCCTGTCTGGCCGTCGTGTACACGAGGGCAGTGGCCGCATCTACCACGTTAAATACGATCCGCCCAAGGTAGAAGGCAAAGACGATGAGACCGGCGAAGCGCTGATCCAGCGTGAAGACGACAAGGAAGAGACCGTTCGCAAACGCCTCAAAATCTATCATGAGCAGACCGCGCCGCTGGTGGGCTTCTACCAGAGCTGGGCAGAGAAAGCCCCGGCCGATGCGCCCAGGTATGTGCGCGTTGAAGGCGTTGGCAGCCTCGACAGCATTCGCGATCAGATTCTGTCCCAACTGAAGTAATCGAAACCGGCTCAGCCCCGGAGGCGTGATTCTGTGAAACTTCTGGCACTGGATACCTCATCCGAGGGCTGTTCCGCGGCACTCTGGCTGGATGGCCGGGTGATCGAGCGATTCGAGGTGGCCCCACGGGGCCACACTCGCCTGTTAATGCCCATGGTTCGCGAATTGTGCGCGGAGCAGGGCCTGTCCCCAATCGATCTCGATGCGCTGGCGTTCGCCCGGGGCCCAGGCTCTTTCACCGGTCTGCGGATTGCAACCGGTGTAGTCCAGGGATTGGCCTGGGGGCTGGATATCCCCGTGGTTCCAGTGTCGTCCCTGGCGGCGGTGGCGCTCGCGGCGATCGAAACGCACGCCCTGCAGGAGGGCGACTGCATTGCTGTGGCCTTTGACGCCCGCATGGGGGAGGTTTACTGGGGCGTGTTCCGCTGTGAGGCGGGGCTTCCAGTGTTGCTGAGCGAGGAGCGGGTCTGCCCGCCTGATGCGGTGACTCTGCCAACGGATGCCGGTGGCAACTGGTACGGCGCCGGTCAGGGCTGGACCCTGAAAGAGCAGATGCCCGGTGAGCTCGTTGAACGCCTCTCAGCCATTGACGATACGTTGTTGCCGGCAGCGGCCCAGGTGGCGAAACTGGCCGAACAGGGAATGTCGAACGGGCAGGCGGTGCCAGCAGAGCAGGCACAACCGGTGTATATCCGGGACGAAGTGGCCTGGAAGAAGTTGCCCGGTCGGGAGTGAACCCCGCTCCAACCGCCGTCTTTGCATTCTGCACCAGATCCTCCATAATGCGATGACGACTCTGAATCCTCACCCCGGTGGTGCGTTATGATTGGCGGCATCAATCCCTCAAATCCTTCGTTGTACCAGGCGGGTAATAACGCCCCGGCCCGGGAGCGCACGGATGTCTCCCGCACCCCGGCGGCGGACCCCCAGGCGCTTGCCACGGGTGATGTTCGCAACCAGCTCAATACCGCCCGGCAGGATCAGGACACCGCCCCAGGCAATCCGGCACAACCCGGTGGTACCGGGCCGGAACTGGACAGCCGGCGTGTCGAAGCCCGGCGCGCGGCAGAAGATGCCCGGCTTGAACGCTTCCGCGCAGACGAAGTACCGCTTCCTGCCGCCCGCGCGCTGTCGGCTTTTGCCGGCGTTGCCGCTGCCGGGCAGGAATTTGAGAGCGGCAGCGTGCTGAGCGGAATTGATATCCTGGTCTGATGGCGTCGCCTTCCTCTAACACCGAGCTTCCGGATTTCTCCTCTCTCCGTCACATCCTGGCCGTTGCCCACAGCCCGTTGGCTGAACCGGGGGCGGCCCGTGCGCTGGCCACCGAGCTGGGTCTTGACTGGCTGGGCGTGGTTACCCCCAAGCAGGTTCGGGACTACGGCCTGCTTTTGTTCATGGATGAGAATGGTCTGGCGTTGCAGCAAACCGGTAAGGGGGCACCCGGGCCAGTCAGAGCGGAATTCGTCAGTGGCAAGATGGGTTACCGGCGGGAGCACGGTGGTGGCGCCGGCCAACTGGTGGCGCGTGCCGTAGGGTTGCAGAAAACCCGGGCTCCGCTGCAGGTACTGGATGCGACTGCCGGTCTTGGTCAGGACGCTTTCGTGCTGGCCTCCCTGGGGTGTCAGATGACACTGTTTGAGCGTAATCCGGTCATCCATGCGCTGCTGGCGGATGGCCTGTATCGGGCCGCCCTGAATGAGACTTGTGCGCCAATCGCGGCGCGAATGACGCTGCACGCAGGCAGTTCTCTGGACTGGATGAACCAGGCAGGACCCGAGGCGGTCGATGTGGTCTATCTGGACCCGATGTTTCCGCATCGGGACAAGTCTGCGCTGGTCAAGAAGGAAATGCAGGTGTTCCGGCAGGTGGTGGGTGATGACGACGATGCCAGCCAGTTGCTGGAAGCCGCGCTCGCCTGTGCCCGTTATCGGGTGGTGGTCAAACGCCCCCGCAAGGCACCAGCGATCGCCGGACCGGAGCCGGCTGCGCGGGTTGAGGGTAAAAGCAGTCGCTACGACATCTACCCGATCCGGGCGTTGCCGGCCTGACCGTGCCGCAGCGATCTGTCAGGCGTCGAGCATGGTGACCTGCTGGATAGCCTGTCGTTTCTCCACGCTCAGAACCAGTCGGGCGTCTTCAGCCACTTCATCCAGACCCTCGCCATAGCACAGCCGACCGTCTTCATCGGTTGTGAGAACGCCGTTTTTCTGCATATTGGCTATGAAGTTCCGGAACAGGGTCTTGTCGAAGAACTCCGGTGCATTCAGGCCGAACAGGATCGACATCCTTTCCGCCAGCAAGGTGCTCTGTTCTTCCAGCTCCGCCGCCGTCAGGTTGCCGGAGCCATATTTTCTGAGTATGCCCAGGGTGATGTGATAGCGTTCCAGGGTCTGGATGATGAAGCGGGACAGAATCCGCGACCGCAGCATCGCTTCGGTACCTTCTTCGGGCCGTCCCAGCCGCTCATCCTCAAGCCTGATCAGCAGGCCCTGGTCCACCAGCACATCAATCCACTGGTTGATCACCGCGTCTACCTGTTCCTGATCATACTGCAGGAACAGCTCTGACTGCAGGTAGGGATAGGCGACGCTGGTAAGGAAAACGATCTTTTCCCGGCTCAGGCTGGCCTTGTTCTCGAACAGGCTGGCAATGAGCGCTGGTAGAGCAAACAGATGCTGGATGTTGTTGCGGTAGTAAGTCATCAGGATGGCGTTCGAGCCTTCCAGGGCAATAATGTCGCCCAGTTTCTGGGGCTGACGGGTAATCAGTCCCATGTTCTCGCAATAGGCAATCCAGTCCCGGCCGGTACCTTCCGGTAGGGTAATGGTTTCGGCATAGGGATAGGCGCGCAGCAGGTCGGCATACTTGTCCAGCAGGCGGATCAGCTGGCCCTCGTCCATCGCCAGCCGCTCGGTACCCAGCAGAACGGTGGCCGTCATGCCAATCGGGTTCACGGCCACTGAGGCGTTGATGTTGCTGGCCACACGCTGGGACAGATTATCAACGGCCTGGTTCAGCCAGGACGGGCGATACTCGGCGTCATAGGCTTCGTGGCGCCAGCTTTCGTGAACATCGTCCAGCACCTTGTCCAGGTGGATCGGATCACCGAAGTTGACGGCAACGCGGCCAAACGAGTTGGTCAGTTTGCGAGCGGTCTTGGCGAGACCGAAAATGCTTTCTTTCTGTTTCTTTTTCCCGCGCAGCTCGCCGAGGTAGGAGCGCCCTTCCATGACCTTCTCGTAGCCGATGTACACCGGTACAAAAACGATGGGCTTGCGGTGATCCCGCAGGAAGCTGCGCACGGTCATCGACAGCATGCCCGGGCGTGGCGGCAGCATGCGGCCGGTCCGGGAGCGGCCGCCCTCGACGAAATACTCCACCGAGTAGCCCCGGGTGAACATCACATGCATGTACTCGTTGAACACGGTGGCGTAAAGCGGGTTGTCCTTGAAGCTGCGGCGCATGAAAAACGCGCCGCCACGGCGCAGGATTGGCCCCACGATGGGCATGTTCAGGTTGATGCCTGCCGCGATGTGGGGCGGCATCAGGCCGTTTTTGTAGAGCACATAGGACAGCAGCAGGTAATCGATGTGGGATCGGTGGCAGGGTACGTAGACCACAGCGTTGTCCTGTGCCGCTTCCTTGGCTACCCCAATGTTGTGGATGGCAATGCCGTTGTAGATCCGGTTCCAGAGCCAGGCCAATACCAGCTCCAGGAAGCGAATAGTCACAATCGACATGCTCGCGGCGATCTCGTCGGCGTATTTGTATGCCTTGGCGCGGACCTTCTCCGGCGGGATGTCGTCCTTCGCTGCAGTCTCACGGATGGCTTCCTTGACCGCCTGGGTGCGTACCAGCCCCTCCACCAGGGTGCGTCGATGCGACAAATCCGGCCCCAGCACCGCCTGGCGTACACGACGGAAGTGGGTTCGCAGAATTCGCGCCAGCTTGCGGTTGGCCTTCTGTTCGTTGTCGCGATACTCGTCCACCACCTGCCTGAGTGACAGCGGCTGGTTGAACTGCACGTAGGTGTTGCGGCCATGCACAAGAATAATCAGAAATTTCTGCAGGCGCCCCGCGACCGACCAGGTGTCTGAGAGCAGCAGCTTGACCAGGGACTTTTCCTTGTCGGGTGAGCGACCCCAGAACAGCGAGACGGGCACAATCTGGACGTCCTGATCCGGATGTTCCAGCCCGAAGTGGACCAGATCAGTAAATTCCCGGGTAGGCACCGGCTTGTGTCGGCCGCCCCGAAACAGGCCGCCAATGCGTTTGTAAAGGAAGAAAAACGAATGCGAGGGCCCGTTTTTGACCGGCAAGGTATCTGTGGCTCCCGGCAACCGGGCCCGGATGACTTCCTGCTCCAGCACCAGACGGCTCGACAGTGAGCTGTATTGGAGCACGTAACAGACGGGCTTGTCCGGGTCCAGCCCGAGGGCTTCCAGGGTATTGCCACTGACATCAGTCCTGACCCATAAAAACAGGATCTTTCGGAAAAGAGACAGGATCAGGCTGCGAATGCCCTGATAAAGTCGCATAAACGGTTACTCCGGTCCTGGAAACAGGCGCCAAGTTTAACGGGTTGGGACGGTAGCGGAAAGTCGTGCACCAATTCTTGGTGATGAATGTGATGTGGTACATTTCGGGACTGGTATTCAGGCAGCAGGAAAGACAGGGCATGGCAGACGACAAGGCACAGTGGGTACCCGGGTGGAATGAGGCCTCGCCGGAGCAGGGTGATCTGCTGCTGGCGTTCACGGGCAACAGTATTCTGAAGCCAGCGGATAGCTGGTTCCTTCGCTGGGGTGGCCCGGAAATGGGTGGAAGCCGGCCGGAGGCGCTGTCACTGGGCGCCTGGGAGGGGCGCCCTCTGTATGTCACCATGCTGCCGGACACCGGTGTGCCGGGCATGCAAACCCTGTCCCTGCGTGAGGCCATGCTGCTCACGCCCGAGGCGCCGGTGGATCTGCTCAGCACCGGTTATCAGGTCTGGCAGTGGTGGCAGGACCATCGTTACTGCGGCCGCTGTGGAGAGAAAACCGGACCCCATCCGCGCGAACGGGCACGCTGGTGCAACCGGTGCGGCATCCCCTGGTACCCGCGCATTGCCCCTTGCATCATTACCGTCATTCGCCGGGGCGACCGCTTCCTGCTGGCAAAATCCGCGCGGGTCACCCGCAACTTCTACAGTCTGATCGCTGGTTTTGTGGAGCCTGGCGAAAATCTGGAGCAGGCGGTGGCCAGGGAGGTGATGGAGGAAACCGGCTTGGCGGTGACCAACATTCGCTATCAGGGGTCGCAGCCCTGGCCATTTCCTCACCAGTTGATGCTGGGCTTCTTTGCCGACTATGAAAGTGGCGAATTGCGGTTGCAGGAAGATGAACTGGCGGATGCTGGTTGGTTTACGGTGGATGAGCATCCTCCGGTTCCGCCGGAGACTACCATAGCAGGGCGATTGATCAACGCGATGAAAGCAGAGATGACTGCCGGAAATGGTGGTAACCACCATGACTGACCGTCGCCCGAGGGTGCTGGTGTTTGATTCCGGGGTCGGTGGCCTGAGTGTCGCCGCCTGTATTCACCAGACGTTACCCGGTGCGGAGCTGGTTTACCTGGCAGATAATGCCGGCTTTCCCTATGGCGACAAGCCCGAACAGGTGGTGATCGAGCGCTGTTGCACGCTTATACGGCAATGCCTGGCCCAGTTTCCGTGCGATGTGGTGGTGGTGGCCTGTAATACCGCCAGTACCGTTGTCTTGCCCGAGCTCAGGGCCAACATTGCTGTGCCGGTGGTCGGGGTGGTGCCGGCGGTCAAACCGGCGGCAGCCTGTTCCGTCAATCGCCGCATTGGCCTGTTGGCGACACCGGCGACGGTCAAGCGCGCCTATCTGGATGATCTGATTCAGAAGTTTGCGCGAGATTGTGAGGTAGTCCGCCTTGGTCATCCCGCCCTGGTGCGCTGGGCTGAGGAGCTGGTTGGCGGCTCTGCGCCGGATCAGGTGGAGGTGGATGGCGCCATGGTGCCGCTGCGCGAAGCCGGTGTCGACACGGTGGTTCTGGGCTGCACTCATTACCCGCTATTGATGCCCTGGTTACGCAAGGCGTTACCGGAGGTGATGCACTGGGTGGAGTCTGGCGAGGCGATTGCCCGCCGCGTGGCCTGGTGGCTCGATCAGGCGGGGCAGTTGGCCGGTGCGCAGACGCCACCGGACCACTCCTGGCCGGTGGTGATCAGTGCCTGCTTTTCCGGTGATGCGCCGGAAGACCTGGGCCCGTTCATGTCGGAAATGGGCATCCCGGTGGGGCTGGTGGCCAGCCACTGGCCCGACGTTACAGTAACCGGGTCAGTTTGAACATGGCGAGGAATTCCAGAGCCGGGATCGCCCGCTTGTGGCAGCAGTAGGTCTTGAAGCCATCGCCGCGGAAACGTGATTTGGTGAACTCCAGCCCCTTGAAGTTGTACAGGAAGTTTCCTTTCTCATAGATGCCGTGGAGCATCTTCTTGAGCAGTCGGCTTTCCTGGTGTTCCGTGGCCTTGTCCAGGGACAGGGGAATCAGGCCCAGGTCCAGAAATGGCACACCCTCGGCCTTGAACACGTCCATGGCGTGGGCCATCAGGGTATAGAAAATGCCCTGCCGGAAATCCGCGTTGGCCCGGGATATGTTGGGCACATAACTGATGATTTCGTTGTTGCGATAGATCGGGTCGAAGTAGATAAAGCCGACGGCTTTGCCATCCTGATAGGCGTAGAAATGGCGTTCGTTTTCCCGATAATCCATTTCCATCGGGCGAATCAGAAAACGGATTTCGTTGCTCTTGCATTTTCGGGTGCGAATCCAGGCTTCCGAGATTTCCCGGGTGTGATCATCACTAAAGCGCTCTTTCACCGTGATCCCGTTCTTTTCGGCCTGGTTCAGGGCGGTTCTCAGAATCTGCTTTTTCTTGCCGCTGAGGGACCATTTGCGCAGGTCGATGCGGGATTCGCTGCCAAACTGGGTGCCGTAGAGCCCGAAGCGTAGATGCAGGAAATCCACCACCGGTTTGGAGACCTGGATGTAGCAGGCATTCGGGAACTTCTGGTGAAAACGTTCCAGAATCACCGGGAAGTTCTCGGGTGCGCAAACCGGGTCTGACAGCACAAAGGTGCCGCCCCATTTGCGCATGTAGGCCACGTAGCCCATCCCCTCAACATCAAAGTACTGCATGCCCGGCTGCAGAGTCGAGAAGGATTGTGAGTGCACGCCGAACTGCTTGAGATAGTTCACCCGCTCTGAAAACGTAAACTGTCCGTCGGTGAGTCCCTGGGTACGGTCCAGTGCAAGAATCTGGTCTGACATGATGACGCTCCCGATAACCTGTTGTTATTTTTGGTGTCAGGGGTTCAGGCCTGTTTTCGGCCGAGGATGGACCAGTAGCAGTCCATGTTCAGAAGCTTGAAGTGCTTCTTCTCGGTTACCTGCAGGCCCAGGCGCTGCATGTGCTCGGGGTAGTTGTAGATCTTGTGGAAGGCGTTGTTGGCAAACAGCCAGAAAATGAACACCGCCATGTACCAGTAGAGTTTCTTGAACATGCGGGACAGGATGTTGCCCGTCGGGTAGCAGAAGTCTCCGACAACCACTCTGGCATCGGCCTTGCCCAGGCGAATCAGGTGCTCCAGCACCTTGACCATCATGTCTTCGTCAAACACGTTGAGGAAGAAGTTGGCGACCACCATGTCGTACTGCTCGAACTCATCCACCTTCATGATGTCGCTGTGGATGCGGCGAATGGTCAGATGAGGCGCTTCCTTATGCTGGGCATCGGCGAATTTGCGCAGCATGGTTTCGGACAGATCGACCACGGTTACCTCGGCGCCCAGCTCTGCGGCCCGGATAGCGTCCCGGCCGTGGCCGACACCGGCAAAGAGAATGCGGTCGCCGGGTTTTACCGTTTCCACATCCAGCATGGCGGTCTTGCAGCGATGGATGTTCTTGCCGCTGTAGAGGTTGCTGAGAAAGTCGTAGACGGGGCCAATATACTTGTACTTGTCGCGCATGATGACTGCTGCCTTCTTCTTGTTCCCTGGTTGTCCGCCACCGTTATTGTGATTGTTGCTCCGACAGCCTGTCGGACATTCCGGTGATCGGTTACTGATAAACCGAGCTTAGAGAAGGGGTAGGTTGAAAGATGTGCAGTACTGCGCATTTCCAGATACACAAAATAACGTAAGGATACACTTTGCAAACCGGGTCAATGTTTTGGCTCTGAGTGTCAGACAATCGATAATCGTTTTAACCGGTATGTGCGAAGGCCAGCCCATCTTTGGCCAGCAACCGTGTAATGTCGGCGGCGGGTCGGGCGGGGCCGTAGAAGAAGCCCTGAACCTGGTGACAGCCGAGGCTTTTCAGGTAGGCAAGTTGGTCGTCGGTTTCCACACCTTCGGCCACAATCTCGAGTTTGAGGCCGTGAGCCATGGCGATAATGGCGTTGACGATGCAGGCTCCGTCTTCGCCACTGCGTATGGCTTTAACAAAGGACTGGTCCACCTTCAGAGTGTGAATCGGTAGACGGTGCAGGTAATTGAGCGAGGAATAGCCGGTACCGAAATCGTCGATGGCGATGCGCACGCCGGTGGCGGCCAGCTCCTTGAGCTTGCGGCTGATCTGTTCAAGATCATTCATGATCACGTTTTCTGTGATCTCGATTTCCAGGTTATCGGCCGGGAAGTTGTGGGCGGCCACACGGTTCATCAGGGTTTCGACGAATCTGGGATGCTCCACCTGGCTGGGGGAGAGGTTCACCGCCAGGCGCAGGTCGGAATGCCCGCTACTGATCCAGCGGCCCACGTCGCGGCAGGCCTGATCGATAACCTGTTCACTGAGTTTGCCAACCAGCCGGGTTTCTTCTGCCAGGGGCAGGAAATCCCCGGGGTAGAGCAGTCCCCGTTCCGGGTGCTGCCAGCGCACCAGGGCCTCCAGGCCCACCACCCGGTTGGAACGGGAGCATACCTGAGGCTGGTAAAACACCCGGAGCTCGTTGCGTTCCAGTGCCAGGCGAAGATCCCGTTCCAGGCTCAGCCGGTTGGCGGTGTTGATGCTCATGCTGTCGGAATAGAAGCGATAGCCATCTTTACCCCGCGCTTTCACGTGGTACATGGCAATATCGGCGTTCTGTATCAGCAGATCCATGGTCTCGCCGGCTTCGGGGAATACTGAAATCCCGATACTGACCCCCACAAAGACCTCGTGGTCTCCCAGCTGGAACGGCGCTTTCAGAGCGTTGATCAGTTTACGGGCAATGTTCCTTGCGTCGTCGTTGCCGTGAATGCTCGGCAATAACAGGGTGAATTCATCGCCCCCGAAGCGGGACAGGGTGTCTCCCCGGCGCAGGCACTTTTCCAGTCGATGCGTGACCGCCTGCAACAGGCGATCTCCCATGGCGTGTCCGAGCGTGTCGTTAACCACCTTGAAGCGGTCCAGATCCAGAAACATCACGGCAAGTTTCTGCTGGCTGCGTCGTGCATGGGTGATGGCCAGTTCCAGCCGGTCTTTGAACAGAGCCCGATTCGGCAGCCGGGTCAGCAGGTCGTGGTAAGCCTGGAAATTGATGAAGGCCTCGGCCTCCTTGCGCTCGGTGACATCGCGGGCGATGCCATAATAACGCGCTGGCTGGCCGGTGCAGCCGCCCTGGGTCTTGCCGGTCTGGGGCCAGGTTTGTGGGTCTACCGGGAAGGCGGTGATCTCGAAATGACGGGTGGCCTTGCGGCTGCCCCGGGTTTTCAGGCGGACCTCCAGCACCCGGGGATTATCCGCAGAGATGTTGGGGCCCTGCAGAGCATAGGTGCCACGGGCCACGTCCCGGTCATCCAGTATGTGGCGGAAATGCTGCCCGCAGAGCTCTGAGGGCTGATAGCCGAGCAGGCTTTCGACCTTGTTGTTGATGAAGCAGATATGCCCGGTTTCATCGAGCATGAACACGATGTCCGGCGAGCTGTTGACGATATAGCGGTGCAGAGCCTCGGATTTCTCCAGCCGGGACTGAACCATCTCATGGGCGCGAATAAGCGACTGCTTGCCCAGAACCCCTTCCACAGTTGCCAGCAATTCTTCCGGGTCAAAGGGTTTACGGATGTAATCCAGTGCGCCCCGGCGCAGGGCCCGACTGACGGTGCTGAAAGACGACTCTCCGCTGACCACAATGACGCCGCAATCCGGCTGCAGCCGGCCGGTTTCCGCCATTACCTGGAAACCGTCCAGCTCTGGCATGTTCAGATCCAGCAGGGCCAGATCAAAGGCTTGCCGGTGAAGCTGTTCACAGGCCTGTCGCCCACCGTGGGCTTCTGACACCTCAAAACCCCGGCTCCGGAGGAGGTCGGCCAGGGTTTTGAGCAGGCGTGGCTCGTCGTCTGCCACCAGGATACTGGGGCGTCGTGAAAGGCTGGAGGACTCTGTGGTCTGTTCGCTTGCCATGGCTGTGTGTCCGTGGTTTCGTCGTCAGTCGGCGTCGTTATCGTTATGACTTGCCGCCGGCAGCAGTATCCGGAAGGCCGTGCCCTCCTGTCCGGTGTGGCAAGCAATGATGCCCTCCATGTCATCAATCAGTTGTTTAACAATGCTCAGCCCCAGGCCGCTATGGCCATCTCCCTTGGTGCTGTTGACCGGTTCAAACAGTCGGCGTTGCAATGGCTCCGGAATGCCGGGACCGTTATCGGTGACCTGCAACTCAACCCAGCGTCGCCGGTTCTGAAACAGGGGTGCCGTGGTTTTCAGAGTGACGGTTCCGGGCCGCTCTCCAAAACCCTCAACTGCGTTTCTGACCAGATTAAGGACGATCTGGCGGACCGCAGAGGGGGCTGCCTGTACTTGAGTGTCCGCTTTGCAGAGGTGCAGGTGAAGCTCCCGGTGATCGTCATGGAACAGGCTATCCCGAAGGATTCTGCCCAGACCGGTCAGTTCTTCGTTCAGATCGGTGTCGGAGCCTGTTGCTTCGGCTGCGTGCTGGCTGATCTGCAACAACAGGTTGCCGGCACGCTCGAGTTCTTCCTGAATGATGTTCAGCTCATCCTGAACATCTGGATCCTGGAGCCGGCTGCGCAGCTGGAACAGGTACTGGCGGATAATGGTGAGCGGGTTACTGACCTCGTGTACCTGTCGGCGCAGACGATCGTTCACCATTTGCTGGTCCGAGCCAAGGCGATCGGCAGATGACAGCTCAAGAACCGCTGAGAGTTCCCGGGTGAACAACTCTCCGAGGTTGCGCGCACCCGCCACTGTCTGGTCGTCGATGCCAATCACGAACACACTGTCCCCGGTTGCAACCGGGAGCGCCAGTAGTGAGGGTGCGGCCAGCAAGGAGCACAGCTGTTGATCAAGCACGGTGGGTTCGGTCTGATCCATGGTTGTGGTGGTGCCGGTTCTCAGAGCAGTGGTTAGCGCGCTGTCGCCGTAGGCTGGATTAACGGACATCTCCGGCAGTTGCCGGCAGGTGCCTGAACGTAGCGTAAGATCCTCACCCTCCCGGCTGAAGCAGAGCACGGGCAGACCGGTGATCAGTGCCAGGCTGCTGGCGGCTTCCGACACCAGTGTGGAGAGGTTTTCCGGGCCAGAGGCTGGCAACGCCAGCGCGGTTCGCACCATGGTGTGTTCCAGCAGCCGCTGGTTCAGCTGACGTCTGGCCTCGCGGGCATCGTAATCAGTATCCAGAGGGATACCGAGGGAGGCAGCCACGCTGGCAACCTCTTCGCCGATCTTCTTGTTGATCTCACGGGTAAGATCTTCCTGCAACCCGAAGATGGTGGCCGCTGCCCCTACGCCTACGGCATCAGACAGAGCTAGCCGGGTAGAGAGACTGACCACCTTGACCAGGTGCCCGGCATCCCTCAGTTGTCCTGGCAGGGCCTGTTGATAGCGCATGGCATCGACAGCCATTGTGCCCAGCCCCCAGGAGGACACCAGCCCGGCGGCGATGTCGTTCTGCTGGTTCAGTATCTGTTGCTTGCGTTCGGGGCAGGGTGTTTTGATCGCAATGAGCTCGCCAATGTTATGCATCATCCCCAGAAGAAAGGCCTCTTCCGGTTCCGGGTAGCGGGTCAGCGTAGCCAGCGTCTTGGCCGTCAGTGCGGTGGTCAGGGAGTGCCGCCAGAAGTCCCTCAGTTGTTGCCACTCATCGCCTCCAAGTTCAAACATCAGCTGTCGCAGGGCGGACGTCAGTAGCAACGTCTGGAATTTTCGGGTCCCCAGTCTCAACAGGGCCTGTTCAACAGAATGGCTGGGAGCTCCCCGATGGTATAGCGCGGAACTGGTGAGGGCGAGTAACCGGGTAACGAGGGCGGTGTCGGCAGAAACGATACGACTGATTTCACGATAGCTTTGACCGGAATGGCAGGCGTCCAGAGCGCGCAGGATAACCTCCGGAAGGCTCGGCAGCTGTAGATCTGACGCAATATCCGTCGCTGTAGTCATGGCACGCCCCTTTGGTCCTGCGCGGTCCGCTAATGGCCGTGCGCAAGCTTCCCTGTTCTGTATTGAAATAATATGACAGGGTGTTCATTCTTCTTGTTGGTCCCTGAGCTTAGACAATAATCCGTCACTATTAAATACTTATTGGTGCTTTTTTAAGCAATCTATCATCCGGTCTGTGATATGTGTACCCTTTTTACAGGTTAAAATGTCGCTTATAGTGACAAGTTTAAGCGTCCAGGCTGTTTTTCATGGAAGTCCCCAAGCAGACACAAAGCCAGAACCCAGCGCAAAAATCGCGCCAGACCCGAACCATTGCCATTACGGGCGGAAAGGGCGGTGTTGGCAAGACCACGGTGGCGCTGAACCTGGCCATTGCTCTGTCCGAGCAGGGCCAGAAGGTGCTTCTGCTGGATGGTGATACCGACCTTGCCAACGTCAGCATTATGGTAGGTGCCTACCCTCAGCGCACGCTTGCCGATGTGGTGGCGGGGCGATGCGCCATGCAGGATATTATCATGACCACCTACGCCGGGCTGGATCTGATCCCAGGTGCATCCGGTGTGCAGAGCTGTATGGAGATGTCGGAGCAGGGCGGTCTGGCTGTTCTGCGGGCACTGCATGAGCTTGAGAACCGCTACGACACCGTTATTATCGATACGGCGTCGGGTTTACAGTCGGTGGGCTTGCATATGATTGCTGCTGCCGAGCTGGCCTGTCTGGTTGTCACGCCTGATCCGGCCTCACTAACCGACGCTTTTTCTCTGATGAAGGTACTCAAACGCCGCGGCTACCGCCGGACTCCGGCAGTGATCGTTAATATGGCGCAGGGGGCCAGTCAGGCGCGCTCTGTGTTTCAGCGTTTTAATGGTGCCTGTCAGCGCCATCTGCAATGGTCGCTGCATTATCTGGGCGGGCTCTGGCGTGATGAAACTCTGCGTCAGTCAGTGCTGGACCAGATGCCGGTGACGGTGCTGCCGGCTTCGGACCCCTCCTGTCGGCAGTTTCACTCCCTGGCGGAGATGCTGAACGTTCATGTTGGCCGACTGCCCCCAAGAAAGGCGGGGATTGCCGCTTATTGGTACCGGGCCGCCAAACGCGCCACTGAGGCGGACGCAGGTAATGGTCAGAACAGCGGGGCGGATAAAAGCCGCCGGCAGCATTGTCTGGATCTGATCGCGCAATTAGAAAAGGCCATGATATCGGTACCCGACGATGTCATGCTCAGATATGAAGCATTTACCCGGCTGTTTGCACTGTTGGGGCGCAGTCCCGATGCCGACACGGTGGAGATCATTCAGACCAGTCTCGCCGCCATGAACTGGGATAAGCTGCCGACTCGCGATCGCGCCAGTCTTGCCCGTCATTTGCGGCATTTGTCAGATGAGTTGGCACCACTGCCGAGTGACCAGGCCCCCTCTCAGGCGGTTCATCACAGCCTGGAGGGCCCTCTGTATGACCGGGTCAGTTTCGGTGAGCAGGAGCAACTGGTACGCGCCCTGCGGGAAAAACCGGCCAATGTCTCACTGGACGACCTGCTGCGGGCGCTGGCGGGCAAAGACCGAACGGGCTCCTGAGGCAGCCGTTTCAGGGTCGATCCATGTGCCTTTTTAATTGTCATTTTATTAGCGTTTTTTGTGTCGTAATTTTGCAGTCTGTCACCGTGCTGTCACGTTCGTTGTGTGAGAATTGACCGATATCGTGGCTCGTGGCCCGCAATATGCAGGCACTCTGACAGGCGGTTGCAACAGGGAATCAGTGACGACGGGGAAAGGGATGTGCCCCGCCCGCACAGTACTGGCCGGTGTCAGATCGGCATTAGTGATCTCAGAGAAGGAGTTCTATCATGGCAATACAGCAGGTACATCACGCTGACACTTCATCATCAAAGGTGCTCGGGCAGCTCCGTGGCAAGCGGGTTCTGATCACCGGTACCACCGGCTTTCTGGGCAAGGTGGTCCTCGAAAAGCTGATTCGGGCGGTGCCTGATATCGGCGCAATTTACCTGCTGATCCGGGGCAATAAACGGCATCCGGATGCTCGTTCCCGTTTCCTGGAAGAAATTGCCACCTCCTCGGTGTTTGACCGTCTTCGCGAGGCCGATTCAGAGGCATTTGACGCCTTTCTGGAAGAGCGCATTCACTGCGTGACCGGTGAGGTGACCGAAGCGGGTTTCGGGATAGGGCAGGAAGACTATCGCAAACTCGCCACCGAACTGGATGCGGTGATCAACTCCGCTGCAAGCGTGAATTTCCGTGAAGAGCTCGACAAGGCGCTGGCCATCAACACCCTGTGCCTTCGGAATATTGCCGGCATGGTGGATTTGAATCCGAAGCTTGCGGTCCTGCAGGTCTCCACCTGCTATGTCAATGGCATGAACTCGGGGCAGGTCACCGAATCGGTGATCAAGCCGGCAGGCGAGGCCGTGCCGCGTTCCCCGGACGGCTTCTATGAGATAGAAGAGCTTGTTCGCCTGCTTCAGGATAAAATTGAAGACGTTCAGGCCCGTTATTCCGGCAAAGTGCTGGAGAAGAAGCTGGTGGACCTGGGGATTCGGGAAGCCAACCGCTATGGCTGGAGCGATACCTACACCTTTACCAAGTGGCTGGGCGAACAGTTGCTGATGAAGGCGTTAAACGGGCGCACGCTGACCATTCTGCGTCCTTCGATTATCGAAAGTGCCCTGGAGGAACCAGCGCCCGGCTGGATTGAGGGGGTGAAGGTGGCAGATGCCATCATCCTGGCTTACGCACGGGAAAAAGTCACCCTCTTCCCGGGCAAACGCTCCGGTATCATCGATGTGATTCCAGTGGACCTGGTGGCCAACTCTATCATCCTTTCCCTGGCGGAAGCTCTTGGAGAACCCGGTCGACGTCGCATCTATCAATGTTGCAGCGGGGGCGGCAATCCAATCTCCCTGGGTGAGTTCATCGATCATCTCATGGCGGAATCAAAAGCCAATTACGCTGCCTACGATCACCTGTTCTACCGGCAGCCCAGCAAGCCGTTTCTGGCGGTTAACCGGGCGCTGTTTGATTTGGTGATCAGTGGTGTTCGCTTACCGCTCTCCCTGACGGACCGTGTGCTCAAATTACTGGGAAATTCCCGGGACCTGAAAATGCTCAGGAACCTGGATACCACCCAGTCGCTGGCAACCATTTTTGGTTTCTACACCGCGCCGGATTATATCTTCCGCAACGATGAGCTGATGGCGCTGGCGAACCGGATGGGTGAGGTTGATAAAGGGCTGTTCCCGGTGGATGCCCGCCTCATTGACTGGGAACTCTACCTGCGCAAGATTCACCTGGCCGGGCTCAATCGCTATGCCCTGAAAGAACGAAAGGTGTACAGCCTGAAAACCGCGCGCCAGCGCAAAAAAGCTGCCTGAAAATCTTCTCCGGGGCAGGAAAGCGTTTCTGCTCCGGATTCCTCCTTCTGTTTTGGCCATTTCCTGCGGGCCAACTATCCTTGAGAGAGTCACCTGGTAGTGGCCCGTCCCTGCCCTTATCGCTGCATTTCTGAGCAGGTTGCCCCTAATTGCCGGGCATCTTAGGACGTTAGTCTAATTCATTGTGCGGTGGCACACATGTTGAACTACAGGCATCTGTCTTGCGGGCGAAAAACGCCCAACCACCCTGAATTTAAAAACCGACAATGACAACAGACTCAGATCAAGGGGGAGCACAATGACTGACAAGCAGGTATATCCGGTAAGTCCGGAGGTCGCCGAGCGCGCACTGGTCAGCAAATCGCAATATGAGGAAATGTATCGCCAGTCCGTAGAGGACCCGAATACCTTCTGGGGCGAGCATGGCAAGCGTATTGACTGGATCAAGCCGTTCACCAAGGTCAAGAACAGTACCTACGATTACAATAACTTGTCCATCAAATGGTTCGAGGACGGTGTCCTGAACGCTTCGGCCAACTGCCTGGACCGTCACCTGGAACAGCGGGGCGATCAGACCGCGATCATCTTTGAGGGGGACGATCCCTCGGTATCCCGGAATGTCACCTACCGGGAGCTCTACGAAGAGACCTGCAAGTTCGCCAACGTGCTCAAGGACCAGGGCGTCAAGAAGGGTGATGTGGTTACCATCTACATGCCCATGATCGTTGAAACCGCCGTTGCCATGCTGGCCTGCGCACGTATTGGTGCGATCCACTCTGTTGTGTTTGGCGGCTTTTCTCCGGAAGCTCTGGCCGCGCGGATTGTGAACGGCAAATCCCGTTTCGTGATCACTGCGGATGAAGGTCTGCGTGGCGGCCGTGCCATCCCGCTGAAGAAGAATGTGGATTCCGCCCTCAAGCATGAGAACGACGCCAAGGTCGACAAGGTGATCGTGGTGTCCCGCACCGGCAACGATCAGGTGCCCTGGACCGAAGGCCGCGACCTGCGTTACGAAGACCTGATGAAGAACGCCTCGGCTGAATGCCAGCCAGAGCCGATGAATGCGGAAGACCCGTTGTTCATGCTGTACACCTCTGGCTCTACCGGTGCGCCGAAAGGCGTTCTGCACACTACCGGTGGTTACATGGTCTATGCCTCCATGACCCACCAGTACGTGTTCGACTATCACGATGGTGATGTTTACTGGTGTACTGCTGATTTTGGTTGGGTGACCGGCCATAGCTACATTCTCTATGGGCCGCTGGCCAACGGCGCCATCACCCTGCTGTTCGAGGGCGTGCCCAACTACCCGGACAGTTCCCGTATCGGGCAGGTGGTCGACAAGCACAAGGTCAACATCCTGTATACTGCGCCGACCGCTATCCGCGCATTGATGGCGCAGGGTGAGTCCTGCATGGACGGCACCACCCGTGACAGCCTGAAACTGCTGGGCTCTGTGGGTGAGCCGATCAACCCGGAAGCCTGGGAGTGGTATCACCGCGTTATCGGTAACAGCAAGTGTCCGATCGTAGACACCTGGTGGCAGACCGAGACCGGCGGCATTCTGATTTCTCCGCTGCCTGGCGCGGTGGACCTGAAGCCGGGTTCCGCGACGCTTCCGTTCTTCGGCGTTCAGCCGGCGCTTGTGGATAACGAAGGCAACATCCTGGAAGGCAAGACCGAAGGCAACCTGGTGATCCTCGACAGCTGGCCGGGCCAGATGCGCACCATCTACGGTGATCACGAGCGTTTCGTTCAGACTTACTTCAGCACCTACAAGGGTATGTACTTCACCGGTGACGGTGCCCGTCGGGATGAGGACGGTTACTACTGGATTACCGGTCGGGTGGATGACGTTCTGAACGTCTCTGGCCATCGACTGGGCACTGCGGAAGTTGAGAGTGCGCTGGTTGCTCACGACAAGGTGGCAGAAGCTGCCGTGGTGGGTTACCCGCATGACATCAAGGGGCAGGGCATCTACGTGTACGTAACGCTGGTGCAGGGCGAGGAGCCCAGCGACGAGCTCAAGAAAGAGCTGGTACAGTGGGTGCGTAAGGAAATCGGCCCGATTGCCTCGCCGGATGTGATTCAGTGGGCACCTGGACTGCCCAAGACCCGGTCTGGCAAGATTATGCGCAGGATTTTGCGTAAAATTGCCGCTAACGAGCACGATCAGCTTGGAGATACGTCCACTCTGGCTGATCCGGGCGTAGTGGATGAGCTGATCAGCAGCCGGGCGTTCAAGTAACGCCCCGCTGCTGGCACTAACCTGTGAGGAATCTGTTGAATGACACAAACAATTATCGTCGCTGATGATCACCCGCTGTTTCGGGCAGCATTGAAACAGGCGGTCAATCAGGCGGTGCCGGATGCCGAGACGGTGGAGGTCGACAGCATCAAGGCGCTGCAGGCGGCGGTAGAGTCGCACCCGGATGCGGACCTGATCCTGCTGGATCTGAACATGCCGGGTGCCCATGGCTTTTCCGGTCTGGTGTTCATGCGAGGCCAGTATCCGGGTTTGCCTGTGGTGGTTGTGTCCGGTTCAGAGGATCTGCAGGTGATGCGCCGTTCGATTGATTACGGTGCTTCCGGCTTTATTCCCAAATCGGCACCTTTGCCGACCATTACCGAGGCGATACAGGCGGTGCTGGAGGGGGATGTCTGGCTGCCGGAGGGTGTCGCCGACAAGATTGAGCGGATGCAGGCTGAGACCACGGATTTCTCTGAGCGTCTGGCGTCGCTGACACCGCAGCAGTTCCGGGTGTTGGGGATGCTGGCCGAGGGGCTTCTGAACAAGCAGATCGCTTACGATCTGGATGTTTCGGAGGCGACGATCAAAGCTCACATCACGGCGGTGTTCCGCAAGCTTGGGGTTCGTAACCGGACTCAGGCGGTGATTGCCATTCAGCAGATGGAGCTGGATCCTTCGGAGCAGTCGCTTTCGGGGAGTTGAGGCTTTAGCTTTTCAGTTTGTTTCAAAACGGGAGCCTTTGGGCTCCCGTTTTTGTTTTCGGCTTGCTTGTGTTCTGTAGCTCTCGGGGCTGGTGCTGTGCCGCAGGTGGGGAGGCTTTCCCTGGGACCGCTACAAGCACTTCCCTGTGCGCTTCTCTTTGGCCATCCATGGCCAAAGACATCCCAGGGAAAGCCTCCCCACCTGCGTCATCATGCTTTGGTGATTGCTTATCGGGATACGCTTGTTACCCATTTTATGGGCGGGTTCCCTTTCTCGTTCTTTGGCCATTGTTTTATTGGGTTTTCTGTTGTAGTTTTCGGCTAACAAGTGTGCGCTGAAAGTTTCGTGCATGGTAAGTGTGTTCAACAGCAAATGGTGACAGGTAAAAGATGAACGCAGCAGTGAAACCCGAAACAAGTGTGAGTGCTGTCTTCGGAAAGCCGGACGAACGGGAACTCCGGGATCGCATGAAAAAGGAACTTCCCGCTGACACGTTCAAGCCGCAGACCTGGCGGGTGACCTGGTTTCTGCCTCTGCAGGCCATTATCTGGGGTGGGCTGGCCGTTATCCTGATGGCGGGTTTGCCGTGGTACGCCAACCTGGGGCTGGCATTGCTGGTGGGGCATACCATAGGTTGCCAGGCACTGCTAGCCCATGAGGTGCTGCATGGTGCTCTGGGCATGAGCCGGCGCTGGCAGAATGTGTTTGGTTGGCTGGGGTTTGGGCCGTTGTTGGTGCCGCCGGAGTTCTGGCGCAAGTGGCACAATGTCGTGCATCACGGTAACACCAATACCGGCGATACGGACCCGGACAGCTTCGGCACGCTGCGTCGTTACAAGACCAATCCAGGCCAGAAGAAGTTTCACAAGTTGGCTCCGGGTTCGGGTACCTGGTACAGCTATCTGTTCCTGACCTATTCCTTCACCTTCCACGCCCAGCTGGTGCTGTGGATTCAGGCGAAACGCCGCAAGCAGTTCAAGGGGTTTGATCGCCGGAAGGCCATCGCCCAGGTGTTTCTGTGCCTGGGGGGCTGGCTGGCGCTGGCTGTGGTTTCTGGCTCTCTCGCGCTGTTTACGGTGCTGATTCCGTTCATGGTGGCCAATGCGCTGGGGCAGGGCTATATCCTCACCAATCACTTCCTGCGCCCGCAGACGGCCACCAATAACCCGCTGGATAACTCCATGAGCCTGCGTAGCCATCCGGTGCTGGACCGACTGCATTTCCGCTTTAGTCACCACGTCGAACACCACTTCTTTCCGAAAATGGCCCACAACATGGCGCCGAGGGTTCGCAAGTGGCTGGAGGAAAACGAGCCGGAGCGTTATATGGCCATGCCTCATGGCACGGCGCTCAGGATGCTCTACACCACTCCGCGGGTGTACAAATCCCCGACGGAGTTGGTGGATCCTAATGATGAAAGCCGGGTGTTTGATTTGCTGCCGTTACAATCAGAGTACTCAGCAGCTAATCTGAATTAACTCCCGGCGTAGCCAAGTTCTTTGTTCACCAGGTTAAACAGCTCACCCCGCTTGTGCCACCGATCAAAGTTCTCCAGGAACTGATCGGTGAGCGCCCGTTTCCAGCCGATAAAATCACCGGCCATATGGGCGGTCATGATCACGTTTTCCCGCTGCCAGAGCGGGTGATCCGAGGGCAGGGGCTCCTCCTCAAAAACATCCAGTCCGGCGCCGGCAATCTCGCCATCGTCGAGTGCCTTGAGCAGGGCTTCGGTATTGACGATCGGGCCGCGGCCGATGTTGATCAGGCGTGCGGTCTTTTTCATGGCGGCAAAGGCTTTGGCATCAAACAGGCCTTCGGTTTGTGGCGTCAACGGCGCCGCAATCACCACGAAGTCTGCATGTGAGAGCTGCTCATAGAGCTCATCGTTGCCATGCACCGCCACGAAATCCGGGTCATCATGTCTCGGGGTACGGGCGATACCGTGGGCGTGCAGGCCGATGGCCTTTACCAGCCGGCCAATCTGCCGGCCGATGGAGCCAGCGCCAACCACCAGTACCTGTTTGCCCTCGGCCCGTTCGGTATCCCGGTGTTTCCACTCCTGATTCATCTGCAGCCGGATGGAGCGGGGGAAATCCTTGGCGAACATCAGGATGGTACAGAGCACGTATTCGGCGATGGTGCGGTCGAAAATGCCACGGGCGTTGGTGACCACCACATCGCTCTTGATCAGGGCGGGAAACATCAGCGCATCCACCCCCGCGCTGGTGGCGTGAATCCATTGCAGCTTGTCAGCACAGGGCCAGGCCGCTTCAAGGGCTTCGGTACGGAAGTCCGTGACCATCATGACATCGGTGCCTGGCAGGCTTTCACGCAGGGTGGGTTCGTCGCAGGCGAAGCGCACTTCAGCCCGGGCCCTGACCGCCTCTATACCCGGCGGTGCCGGCTCTCCCGGTGCTGTCAGAACGGTAACGACCGGTTTGCGTGAATCTGTCATGTAACCTCCGGTAATGGTGCACTCAATAACGACTGTCTTACTAGTCTGGTAGGCGGTTGTGGCCTGGTCAACCTGAGGCGGCCGGAACCGGTTTTTCAGGGGTTCGGTTATCCTTTAGTCCCGCTTGCTTGTACCCCCCCTCTTTCCTGACTAACCTGCAAAGGTACGCTTTTATTTACCCTGTCCCCCAGGAGGTGCTTATGGCGGAATCCGCGAACAAGGACACCGGCCAGACCAAGCCGCGTAAAGTGAAGTACCGGAAGACCAAGGCCAGTTGGAACCCTGCCATGCAGGCCATTCCTGTTTCGGGGATTCGTCGCCTGGTGAATATGGCATCTACCATGAAGGATGTGATTCATCTGTCGATCGGCCAGCCAGATCTGCCCACGCCCAAACATGTTATCGACGCCTACATTGATGCGCTCAATGCCGGCCAGACCGGTTACACCATGGATGCCGGCCTGCCGGAGTTGCTGGTTGCACTGCGGGATTACTATGGCAAGCGCTACAACCGCAAGCTCACCCGTGACAACATCCTGGTAACGAGCGGCGCGACTGAAGCCATGTATCTGGCCATTTCGGCCACCTCGGCGCCCGGGCGGCAGTTCATCGTGACCGACCCATCGTTTCTGTTGTATGCACCTTTGATCCGGATGACCGGGGGTGAGGTGAAGTTTGTTCCCACGCGGGCCGAGAACAACCACCAGCTGGATCCGGACGATGTGATTCGGGCCATGGGCTCCCGCACCTTTGCGCTGATCCTGAACAACCCGAACAACCCCACCGGGGCGGTGTATCCCCGCAGTACCGTGGAGACCATTCTGGAAGAGTGCGCCTATCGTGGTATCCAGGTATACGCCGATGAAGTGTATGACCACCTGATTTTTGATGACGATGATTTTGCCAGTGTCCTCAATTGTTCCATGGACCTGGATAACATCATGTGCATCAGCAGTTTCTCCAAAACCTACAGTATGGCCGGCCTGCGCGTAGGCTGGGTCATTTCCAGCCAGGCGGCGATCAAGTCCCTGCGCCGGTACCATATGTTCACCACCTCAGTGGCCAATACCCCATCCCAGTTTGCCGGAGTGGCGGCGCTGACGGCCGACCAGCAATGCGTTCAGGACATGGTGGATATCTACCGGGAGCGTCGGGACAAGGTTGTCGAGTTGATTGATCAAACCCCTTACCTGACCGGCTACAAGCCCGGCGGTGCCTTTTTCGCTTTCCCGGACTTGCCGCCCCACGTGGATGGTTCGGATCTGGCCTTGCGCATGCTGAAGGAAACCGGTGTCTGCGTGGTGCCGGGGGACGCCTTTGGTGAGCACTGCACCAACGCCTTGCGGTTCAGTTTCTCCACTACCTGCGAGCGTATGGAAGAGGCCTTTGACCGGATCATCCCCTGGATGGCCAAACAGCAGTTCTGAGGCCTGGCATGTCGGCTCTGGAATCCGTCCTGATTCAATGTCCCTACTGTTGGGAGACGCTGGATATCAGCGTCGACCCGACCGTGCCTGAGCAGGAATATGTCGAGGACTGCCAGGTGTGCTGTCAGCCCATTGTTCTGACTGTCCAGTTGGAAGAGGGGCGAGTCGTCAGCGTGGATGCCCGCCCAGAGAATGAGTAAGCGCATGACCAATCGTTAATGCCAGTCAGTTGCGGTGCAGGGCGCTCTGGCGCAGGATAAAAGCCGACCAATTTGCAGGGAATCCAATCATGTTGAATCACGCCAAAGCCTGGCTGCTGTCTCTGTTCGTTGTGCTGACGGCTAGCGGCTGCGCAAGCCTTTCGCCCTACGCCATCTCCGAGGGTGAGATTGAGGGTCACCTGAAGGATGTGGTGGCGGAGTTTGATCGAAAACAGCTGCAGAGTGGGTCGCCTCTCAGTCTCAGCCTGGATGACGCGGATATTACCCTTGGACCTGATGGTCGGGACGTAGCGGTGATCGACCTGCGTGGACAGGTAGCCCTGAATGCGTTGATGGCCAAGTTACCCGTGGACCTCGCTTTGAAAGTGGAGGGCGCGCCGGTATACGACCGCCAGGAGAAAGCGGTGTATATCCGCCGCTTGCAGTTGCTGGAGAGCTCGATTGACTCGCCCTTCTTCAAAGGGGATCTGGCACCCATCACCGACAATGTCATGCGGGCGGTGGCCCAGATGCTGGAAACCATGCCGGTGTATCGTCTGGATGAAACCGATTTCGCCCAGCGCATGTTCGGGATGGTACCGATGGATGTGCGGGTAGCCCCGGGACGACTGGAGTTTGTGATGGCGGATCAGTAAGACCGGATCCTGCCTTCCGGTGAGTGGAAGCAAAAAGTCCGGGTGGATGACGTTCCTCCCGGCCTTTCTGTTTGCTGGTGCCGGCCTATGGGCTCAGGCCGTGGCTTTCAGCGCCTCTTCGAAGATGCCGGTGGCTTCGTCAATCTGTTGCTGGTTGACGATCAGCGGCGGCAGCCAGCGCACTATCTCCTGGTATGGGCCACACCGCAGCATCAGCAGCCCCCGCTTTTCACATTCTTTCAGGATCTTGCCGGCGCGTTCTCCGTCCGGGCAGTCTCCGCGGCGCATCTCCACGCCAACCATCAGGCCTTTGCCCCGGACATCTGCCATTTCCGGGTAGTCCTTTTTCAAACTGTGCAGGTTGTCCCACAGGCGTTTGCCCATCGCATCGGCGTTCTGCACAAGGCCCTCTTCCTGAATCACGTCGATGGTTGCTATGGCGGCAGCCGCCGCTACAGCGTTGCCGCCATAGGTGCCGCCCTGAGAACCCGGCCAGCCCTTGGCCATGGTTTCTTCTGAAGCCGCCAGAGCAGAAATGGGGAAGCCGCTGGCCAGGCCTTTGGCGATCATGATGGCGTCGGGTGTTACCCCGAAGTGTTCGTGGGCCCAGAACTTGCCGCTGCGGCCGAACCCGGCCTGTACTTCGTCAAACACCAGCATGATGCCGTGCTTGTCGCAGCGCTCCCGCAACCCCTGCATAAAACGAGCGTTGGCCGGCACGTAGCCACCCTCGCCCTGAACCGGCTCAATCAGCATGGCCGCGGTTTCCTTGGGGGCGGAATAGGTCACGAAGATGCGATCCAGCTCTCTCAGGCAGAAGTCCGTGGCCTCATCCAGGCTCCAGCCGTAATGGAAGGCGTGGGGGAATGGCGCGACGACCACACCCCCCATCATCGGGCTGACGCCGGCTCGCAGGCCCACGCTGGAGGTGGTCATGGACAGTGAGCCCATGGTGCGACCATGAAAGCCGCCATGGAATACGATCACATTGGGGCGACCGGTGGCCTGGCGCACCAGGCGGATGGCACCTTCGGCAACTTCGGTGCCGGCATTGGAAAAGAAAAAGGCATTCAGCGGGTCCGGGGTCACGGCGCCGAGTTTTTCTGCCAGTTCAGGTAGTCTCGGGTTCATGACTGTGGTGGCCTGGGCATGGATCATGGTGGCTACCTGTTTCTGGGCGGCTTCCACCACTTTCGGGTGACAGTGCCCGGTACTGGTGACACCAATGCCGGATGTAAAGTCCAGGTAACGGCGGCCTTCAGGGTCAATGATATAGGCACCTTCGCCTTTGGCAGCGGTGATGCCGGTAGCCTGCTTGAGCAGGGGGGACAGTTTGCCTTTGTGGTCGGTCATGGACACCTCCCGAAGTGAATGGAATACCTCTTTTGCAGCCTAGTCAGGCCCCAAGGCGTTTACAAATAGCATCCCCGATTTCCCGGGTGCTGCGTTGTTCAGAGCCTTTCTCTGCGAGATCCGCGGCCACCGCATCGAACAGTTCCTGCCCGGCCTGGGCCAGCAACGGATCTTTTCGGCCTAGCCAGTCCAGCATGCGGGCGGTGGTAAACAGCATGGCGGTTGGATCAGCGATGCCCTGGCCGGCGATATCCGGCGCGCTACCGTGGGTGGGTTCAAACATGGAGGGCATGTCCGGGTCGGTCGGGTTCAGGTTGCAGGACGGAGCTACCCCCATGCCCCCCGAGATCACGGCGGCCAGATCGGTCAGAATATCGCCCTGGAGGTTGCTGGCTACGACTACGTCAAAGGCCCAGGGGCTGGAGACAAATTTCATGCAGGCGGCATCCACCAGTTCGTGATGGGTGGCTACATCCGGGAATTCCCGGCTGATTTCCTCAAACACTTCGGTATACATGTCACCCCAGTAGCGCAGGGCATTGCGCTTGGTGATCAGGCATACCTGGCTTTCGCAGGTCTTGCCATCCAGTGTCCGGAAGCTGCGGGTGCGGCCTTGCTGAATTCGTTCTCCGGCCCGTTTACGAGCCTGTTCAAAGCCGTACCGGATAATCCGCTCAGTGGCCCTGCGGGTGAACACCTCCATCTGGGTGGCCACTTCGTCGGGCGATCCCGGGCGCAGCCGGCCACCCTGACTGACGTACTCACCCTCGCTGTTCTCGCGAATCACCAGCATATCGATGTCCTTGGCGCGGTCATCTTTCAGGTACTGGCGAGCGCCGGGGAGCAGTCGTGCCGGGCGTTCACACACCCACTGGTCAAAGCCTTTTCGCATGTCCAGCAGGGGCGCGAGCGAAATGCTGTCCGGTAACAGATAGCGCTCCGGGTCGTGCATGGGGCCCGGATCTCCCAGCGCGCCCAGCAGTATGGCGTCGTAGGCCTTGAGCTGCTCAAGGGCATCTGCGGGCCAGGATTCGCCGTGTTCTTCATGCCAGGCGTGAGAGGGCCATGGAAAACGGGTCCATTCCAGTGGCAGGCTGTGCCTGGATCGCAGTGTCTCCAGGCATCGCACGGCTTCTGCGACCACTTCCGGGCCGATACCATCTCCGGGTGTTACTGCAATGCGGGTGGTCTGGGCCATCCATGAACCTCCTTTTAAGAGCGGCTTGACTGATTAAATACACCAAAACCAGTGTAGACCCGCAGCCGGCAGATGCCACCCGACTATGGGTGGTATAGCGAGTTTTCGTTTTACCCGACTGCGGATGGTGTCTATAGTTGAATGTGATTGATTCTTTTACAGTTCCACCCGAATTCATTTCGAGCGAGCCGCTCTGGAGCTTCTGTGGATAGACCCTCTGTTCTTTTTGATGAGTCCCATTGCGACGAGTGCGCCTGTGGTAATGGCCTGGATTTTTCGTTCAGCTTTGCTTTCCAGCCTATTGTTGATGCCACCAATAAAACGGTGTTTGCATACGAGGCGCTGGTGCGCGGAACCGAAGGGCAAGGGGCCATGACTGTGCTGGATAAGGTGAATAACCAAAACCAGTACGCGTTCGACCAGATATGCCGGGTCAAGGCGGTGAAGCTGGCGTCGCGGCTTGATATGAAGGCCATGTTGAGCATCAACTTCATGCCCAACGCGGTCTATCAGGCGGAGTATTGCATTCGTACCACGCTGGCGGCCGCCAAGACCTATAACTTCGACACCCGCAAGATCATCTTCGAGGTAGTAGAGGGTGAGGAGATGACCTCGGTTGATCACCTCACCTCCATTATCGAGGCCTACCAGAGCATGGGGTTCAGCACCGCCATTGATGATTTCGGTGCCGGGTACTCCCGCTACAACCTGATGATTTCCAGCCCGCCCGATTTGCTGAAGCTGGATATGGGGCTGGTTCGCAACATTCATGCGGAACCCAACAAGCAGGCAGTGGTCTCAGGTATCATCACCATGATGCGCCAGCTTGGCGGCCGAATCGTGGCGGAGGGCGTGGAAACGCCGGAAGAATACTTCTGGCTCCGTTCTCAAGGGATCGCCCTTTACCAGGGCTACCTGTTCGCCAAACCGGGATTCGAATGTCTGCCGGAGCCGGTGTTTCCCGACTGACTGACCCTTAACAGGATGTTTCTGTGCTCTATCGCCTGATTACACTGATCGGCGGCCTGGTGTTTGTGGCTGCCCTGTTTGCCCTGGTCTGGTTCTTCTGCAAGAAGTTTCTGCAACATCACGGCGTGACCGACCAGACCTCGGACCGCGCGACTGTGCTGGCTACCTGGACCTTCGCCGGAATCGCCATTGGCCTGGTGTTTGCCGTGGTCGGCGCCTTCGTGCTTGGCCCCTGGGCGTTCTATCGCACCCTTCGTGGTCACGGTGTCAAGATCTCGGATGGCGCGGCCATCTGGTGGGGCTTCGGTATCGTGGCGGTGTCTCTGGCGATTACCGCAGCTGGCTTCTTCGGCTTTCTGATGCTGGTCGGCGCCTATTGAGCTTGCTGCAGATTACGCAGCAAGTCCCGAAACCATACCAGCGCAGGTTCCTGTTCATAGGCCCTGTGCCAATACAGGTGTACATCAATAGACGGCATCTCCACCGGCGGTGCCAACACTTCAATATCGGCGTTCTGGGCAATGATGCGGGCGTAGGTTTCCGGCATGGTCAGTAACAGGTCTGAGCTCTCCACCACCCGGCAGGCGGCGTAGTAGTGCTGGCAGCGCAAGCGGATGTTGCGCTGGGCACCGTGGCGGGAAAGTTCAAAATCCTCAATGCCCGGGCCCTCCGCCCGCGACGACACCAGAATGTGCCTGGCCTCCAGATAGCTGGCCATATCCAGTTCCTGCGCGATGACGGGGTGGCCCTTTCGCGCCAGCACCACCAGCCGGTCCTGCCTGAGCAGTTCATGGCTGGTCTGGTTGCTCACCGGCAGTAACACATCAATGGCAAAGTCCAGTTTGCCCGCCGCCAGTTGTGTTTCCATATCACGCCGTGCGACACGCTGACTCTGCACCTCCATGTCCGGATAGGGCGCCAGTTTTGAAATCAGCTGGGGCAAGAAGGTGGATTCCAGAACATCCCGAAGGCCGAGTGCGTAGGTTTTGCGCTGGCTGGCGGGGTCGAAGGCGTGAAACTGATTCACCGCACTCTGGATCTGGTTCAGCCCCGGGCGCATGGATTCCAGAAACCGTCGGGCCAGGGGGGTGGGCACCATCTGGTTACCCTGGCGGGTAAACAGCGGATCATTGAAATGATCCCGAAGCCGGGCCAGGGAATGGCTGATCGCAGGCTGGGTCAGATGCAGAGCCTTTGCGGCCCGCGTCAGGCTTCCTTCCCGATAGATAGTGTCGAAAACATGCAGCAGGTTCAGGTCCGGTCGATTCAGCGCCATGATGAGGTTCCGTTTTCTGAATAAGCATGGTTAATGATAAACGATAAGAACAATTCAGTCGCGTAATAACGCGTTGGCTCCTAGACTGATTCCCATCTGATCGACATTGCCCCCGACAGGGCGGCCAGCGCGAGGAGCTGCACCATGGATTTCAATATTTCCGAGAAAGGCCAGGATTACCTGAAGCGCGTGAAACAGTTCATGCGCGACGAGATTTTTCCCATTGAGGAGCAGTATCACAAGGAGCTTGCTTCTCAGGAAAACCGCTGGGTGGTGCTGCCGATCATCAAAGAACTGAAAGAAAAAGCCAAGGCCCAGGGCCTGTGGAACATGTTCTTTCCTGACGACAAGTACGGCTGTGGCCTGCTCAACTCCGACTACGCCCTGATTGCCGAAGAAACCGGTCGCAGCTTCATCGCCCCGGAAATCTTCAACTGCAACGCGCCGGATACCGGCAACATGGAAGTACTGATCCACTACGGCTCCGAAGAACAGAAAGCCGAATGGCTGCCGAAACTGCTGAGCGGCGAAATCCGCTCCGCCTTCTGCATGACCGAACCGGCCGTTGCCTCTTCCGATGCCACCAACATGGAAGCCACCGCCACCGTAGAAGGTGACGAAGTGGTGCTCAACGGCCGCAAATGGTGGAGCACCGGCATTGGCCACCCAGACTGCAAAGTGGGCATCTTCATGGGTGTAACCGACCCGGATGCCCAAAAGCACCGCCGACACTCCATGGTGCTGGTGCCGCTGGATGCCCCGGGCATCACCATCGAGCGCATGCTGCCGGTCTTTGGCGCCTACGACGAGCCCTACGGCCACGGCCAGGTGTTGTTCGACAACGTACGTTTGCCCAAAAGCGCCATCATCGCCGGCCCGGGCCGCGGCTTCGAAATCGCTCAGGGCCGTTTGGGGCCAGGCCGCGTGCACCACTGCATGCGTGCCATCGGGGCTGCCGAGCGCGCTCTTGAGATCATGATCAAGCGCGCCATGACCCGCGAAGCTTTCGGTCGGCCAATCGCCAAGCTGGGCGGCAATCCGGACATCATCGCCAACGCCCGTATGAACATCGAACAGGCGAGGTTGCTGACCCTGAAATGTGCCTGGGCCCTGGATACCAAGGGCATTATGGGCGCGTTGCAGGAAGTGTCCATGATCAAGGCGGTGGTGCCGAAGATGCTTCAGCAGATTGTGGATGACGCGATTCAGATTCACGGCGGGGCCGGTGTCAGCGACGATGATTTCCCGCTGACGGCATTGTTCGGTTACGCTCGGGTTCTGCGGTTGGCCGACGGTCCCGACGAAGTGCATCGGGCCATGGTGGCTCGCCTGGAGCTTCGGAAGTATAAGTCCTGATTTTGGGCTTGGGTGCTTTGGCTCTTCTGGCCTCTTGGCTCGGAGTGGGTGGCCGTTGGGGTGGCGCTTCTGAAAAGCGCTCCTTCGGCACGTATATGTAGACCTCTTGTTGC
>NZ_AXBW01000003.1:0-629 GCF_000475355.1 Marinobacter sp. C1S70
AGGTCGCTGTCGATCAGTTCGTCCAGCAGCTTGCCCTGAACCGCATCGAGTTGCTCACTGCGACGGGCGTACTTGTGACGCTTGAGGATGGCGACTTCGTGAGTCAGCTTCTCAATGACCGCATCACGGTACACCAGGGCGCGCTCCTTGCTCTCGACTCGATCGAACAGTTCCGTGGCAAGAGCACGGAGCTGTTCGGCAGAGAGTTGGTCGAGATCGGGGCGCTGAGTCATGCCCGCTAGTATGCCAAGCCCATGAGCCGCAAGCGATTCGCGGTTCTGATTATGGCGATACCGCAGGGCTTGTGGTTACAGGATAGAGATCACGCCTTCAGCGCCAATGCGCTGCCAGGGCAGGCCCTGAACGAGGGCGGACAGCTGTTCCTCAGTCAGGCGAAGTTGGTCACCGCGCCAGGATTCGCCCCAGTGGAACTTGCCCCGGTGCAACCGACGAGCGCAGAGCCAGATGCCAAAGCCGTCGTGGATCAGCACCTTCATCCGATTGCCTCGCTTGTTGGCGAACAGGTAGGCGCAATGGGGTTTAGCCGAACCGAATACCTGAATAACCCGCGCCAGGGCCTTGTCGGGCCCGGCCCGCATATCCAGCGGTTCGGTGGCCAGCCAGATCTC
>NZ_AXBW01000004.1:0-885 GCF_000475355.1 Marinobacter sp. C1S70
CCAGAGTGGCGTCACCGATGACGCCGTGCCATTCCTCGATGGGTAGTTGGCTGGTGGCGATGGTGGAGCGCCGGCCATGCCGGTCCTCCAGCACCTCCAGCAAGTCCCTTCGGTTCTCGGCGCTGAGCTTCATCAGCCCCCAGTCATCCAGGATCAGCACGTCGACCTTGGCCAGGCTGGTCAGAAGCTTTGAGTATTGGCCATCGCCTTTGGCGATGGTCAGGTCCCGTAGCAACCGGGTCAGGCGGACGTACTGGGCGGTGTAACCCTCCCGGCAGGCTTTGTGTGCCAGAGCACAGGCCAGCCAGGTTTTCCCGACGCCAGTCGGGCCGGTGATGAGCACGTTCAGGTGTTCCTTCACCCACTGGCAGCTGGCCAGACTCTGGACAAGCCCTTTATCCAGGCCCCGGGAGTTCCGGTAATCAATGTCTTCGAGGATCGCGGCGTGTCGCAGCTTGGCCCGGCGCAGGCGGCTGCTCATACGCCGGTTGTCTCTTTCGGTCATTTCCCGATCGACCAGCAGACCAAGGCGCTCCTCGAAGCTCAGGTCGGTAATGTCGGGGGTGGCCGACTGATCCGCCAGGGCGGCGGCCATGCCGGTCAGCTTGAGGGCGTGGAGCTTATCCAGCGTGGGATGTTTCAACATGTCAGATTCCTTCAGTGGTAGTAGGCAGGGCCGCGGATGTTGTCGTGTGTGTCGGGTAAGGCCAGTTCTTGTTGCTCTTCCAGGGGCTGCTCATCCAGGCGGTGTTTGAGGATGGATTCGATGCTCTTGTATCGGCAACTGCCCAGCATTAGGGCGCGTTGGCAGGCACGTTCTAATCGTGCCTCGCCGTAGCTCTGGCCCAGCCGGAGAATGCCCAGTGTAGTAGCCCCCATTTAAAC
>NZ_AXBW01000005.1:0-880 GCF_000475355.1 Marinobacter sp. C1S70
CCAGAGTGGCGTCACCGATGATGCCGTGCCATTCCTCGATGGGTAATTGGCTAGTGGCGATGGTGGAGCGCCGGCCATGTCGGTCTTCCAGCACCTCCAGCAAGTCCCGCCGGTTCTCCGCGCTCAGCTTCATCAGCCCCCAGTCATCCAGGATCAGCACGTCGACCTTGGCCAGGCTGGTCAGGAGCTTTGAGTATTGGCCATCGCCCTTGGCGATGGTCAGCTCTCGTAGCAGCCGGGTCAGGCGGACGTACTGGGCGGTGTAACCCTCCCGGCAGGCCTTGTGTGCCAGAGCACAGGCCAACCAGGTTTTCCCGACGCCAGTCGGGCCGGTGATGAGCACGTTCAGGTGTTCCTTCACCCACTGGCAGCTGGCCAGACTCTGGACAAGCCCTTTATCCAGGCCCCGTGAGTTCCGGTAATCAATGTCTTCGAGGATGGCGGCGTGTCGCAGCTTGGCCCGGCGCAGGCGGCTGCTCATGCGTCGGTTGTCCCGTTCCGTCATTTCCCGGTCGACCAGCAGGCCAAGGCGCTCCTCGAAGCTCAGGTCGGTAATGTCGGGGGTGGCCGATTGATCCGCCAGGGCGGCGGCCATGCCGGTCAGTTTGAGGGCGTGGAGCTTATCCAGCGTGGGATGTTTCAGCATGTCAGGTTCCTTCAGTGGTAGTAGGCGGGGCCACGGATGTTGTCGTGTGTGTCGGGTAAGGCCAGTTCTTGTTGCTCTTCCAGGGGCTGCTCATCCAGGCGATGCTTGAGGATGGATTCGATGCTCTTGTATCGGCAGCTGCCCAGCATCAGGGCGCGTTGGCAGGCACGTTCTAATCGTGCCTCGCCGTAGCTCTGGCCCAGCCGGAGAATGCCCAGACAGGACCGATAGGCC
>NZ_AXBW01000006.1:0-220 GCF_000475355.1 Marinobacter sp. C1S70
CAAAATAAATGGCCATTGACAGCGATCATTGATTTTGGTTCCGCTATACCCTTGAGCTGGCTTCCATCGTCTGTTCGAGCCTGGGCCTGTCGCAAGGATATCGTTGGCGTTCTTAAGCTCTGGTATCGCTTCGATAGGGGGTCCATGCCTCTGTTCCTTCAGCACTATTACGAGAGCAATTATCGCAAGAACATCTACAGTAACCGTCCGGTAATCCCAT
>NZ_AXBW01000007.1:0-441 GCF_000475355.1 Marinobacter sp. C1S70
GCCGCTGTGCTTCGGCGTTATATGCACAAGGAAGGTTAGGTGATAGACACATATCTTTTCGACTGGGGGGGCACCTTAATGGTGGATTTCCCCGGAACTCCCGGAAAAATGTGTGATTGGAAGGTGGTCCAGGCCGTTGATGGTGCGCCGGAAGCATTAGAATTTTTGTCCCAGTCTGCAAAGATCTATGTCGCTACGGGAGCGGAGGAATCGTCCGAGTCCGAGATTAAAGGGGCGTTCAGTCGAGTCGGGCTAGATAAGTTTGTATCGGGCTATTTCTGTAAATCTAACGTTGGGCTTCCCAAAGGAAGTCCGGAATTTCTGGAAGCTATCTTGAACCGCTTGGGTTTGCCTGCCTCTCGAGCGGCAGTGGTAGGCGATAGCTTCGTTAAAGATATTAAGCCCGCAATGCGATTAGGCATTAACCTGAATCCGTGACTT
>NZ_AXBW01000008.1:0-475 GCF_000475355.1 Marinobacter sp. C1S70
TCCCGGTGCTGGACGCAGTATTCCCGTTCTTCCGGTGGGCGTTTGAAGTCGAAGATGGAGTCCACAATGCCCCGCTCTTCGAGCAGGGTACGCACGATGGCGTCGGTGGTCTGGGTCTGGAAGATGCGGCTGTTGTGCATCAGGCCCAGGCGCCACAGGGGTGGCTGGATGACCACTTCGTAGCGGGTGCGGCGGTGGCCGGTGTCGCCCCGCATAAATTCGTTCACCACGCCGGTGAACCGGCGCAGGGGCTGGCCGTCCTGCCACACCACCAGGTCTACCGACTGTTCCAGTACATCGGCGGCGGCCACATCCGGGTCGGTGCTGGCCAGTTGCAACCGGCCATGGAACAGATCAGACAGCCGTTCGGTCAGCGCGAAGCCGACAACGACAAAGTGATCCGAGGGGAATTCGCCTACACGGGCGGTGAACTGCAATCCGCTTGCCTGGGGCATGACTTCGATCCCTGAAGATT